>DAORHY010000174.1:0-7866 GCA_035438225.1 Bacteroidia bacterium | reverse complement strand
CTTCCAGTACAACGATTAACGAATGCGGCAGCTACACCTGGAACGGAACAACATACACCGAATCGGGGACATATACTTATTCAACGTTGAATGAAACGGGTTGTGACTCAATCGCCAGTCTGGAATTGACAATCCTGAACCCCTCCGATACCAGTCTCGTCGTTGAAGCCTGCCAAAATTACACTTTGCCCTGGGGAACGTCTGTATCAGAATCCGGAACCTATAGCAACACTTACACAAATGCAAGTGGTTGTGACAGCCTGGTTTTCGTTATCGCGCAAATCCATCCGGGACAAACGGAATTATCCTATTCCGTTTCGGAATGCAATCCTTACAATTTACCCTGGGGTGGCATTGTGACTGCAAGCGGCAGCTATAGTTACTCCTATTCTGACCAAAACGGCTGTGACAGCATTGTAACCGCAGATGTAACAATCGGATGTGTAACACTGGATCTTAAGCTCTATATCCAGGGCTTCTATACTGGAGGTGGTTGGATGAATAATCACAATGTGGGCGGGTGTTTATTCGTCGATGGCCTGTCGATGGATTCGGCAGATGCAGATACCGTTTTTGTCAGTGCGATGAATTCCGGATACCCCTTTGATCTTGTTGACCGGCAGGCGGCAATTCTGAAAACAGACGGGAACCTGAGAATAGTCTTCGGAGATTCTGTAAAAACAGGAATCGCCTATTACTTGCGCATCACACACCGGAACAGTCTGGAAACATGGAGTGCAGCGCCGGTTTTAATGACGGCAAATACAAACTATGACTTCAGTTCCGCCGCCGCTAAAGCGTACGGAGACAATCTCGCTGACCTTGGCGATGGAAAATTTGGATTGTACAGTGGCGATATCAACCAGGATGGAATTATTGAATCAGGAGATTACAGTGCAGTCGAAAACAGTTCACAGGTTTTCCTCTCAGGATATTTTGCTGACGACCTCACCGGTGACGGCCTTGTGGAATCCACAGATTATAGCCTGATTGAAAACAACAGCCAATTGTTCCTGATCACATCCCAACCCTGAGGATCCGGGAATGAAGTAAACCCGTATCACCCGGGCCGGCATTGTTTTTAGTGCTGATTGAAGTCCGGGTCACAACGGAGTAAACTACTCATCAACTACGTTCTTTGTAAAATAAAAAGAAAACAAGGATTGGGATTGAAGTCGGGAGTTGCAATCAGGATACATTCGCTGGAGTATAAATTTCAGATCATCTAATAATCACATCCATATAGGAATGAACGATTCGCATTATTATTGCTTCAGGATGCTTCGTACTTTTTGGTAAAATCAAAGCAGAAACAGCTTTGCTATAAATTAAATTCATTTGAAAATAATTTCGCATTACCAACACGAATAGTACAATTGCATCGAAAGGTCAATACTATTCAAGCACAATTCTTTTCACATACTTTTTTTCCCTATTCAACAAAACCAAAGTGTAAAGTCCGGGTTTAAGTTCCTTCTTCAGGTTGAATTCAATTTTTTGTGACTGTAAAATTGCGCTAAACTGTTGCTGCAAGACCAACGTACCCAGCATATCGTATAATTGAAACAGAGTGTTTTCAAATTTACCATCTGTTATCCTGACCACAAAATTCCCATTCGACGGGTTTGGACTTAACAGTAGCTCCTTACTCTCACCAGTTTGTTGAACATTAACGGTGGAGGCTCCAAGCTGAGCAAAGAAAAAGTCTAAATTCCCCTGTCCGGTGAATTGATAAGGAAGTAAAAATATGCTGTCTCTGAAATTTCCACTCACATAGAGTCTTTCAATGGCATCAAGTGAAAAATCGATGGATTCTCCTCTTTCTATCTTTTTTACCCAAATCATATTGCCGTCCTTATCGCAGGCCGCCAGATAACTTGCCGGCCCTGCTTCCCGGAATCCACCATTTGAACAGAAAAGTGAATCATAATAAAAACCGGAGAAATAAATCGTATTGCCGTTGATAGAATGAATTTTTGAATTCCAGACATCGCCATTCACACTGGATTGGTAATTCACCCATTTGACATTTCCACTTTGATCAAATCGCGCAACAAATCCACTAAAATCGTCTCCACTTAAGTAGGGAATTGTAATGGTATCAATGGTTGCATAAGGAGCAGTGTAACTTCCTGTGATTAAAATATCACTATTTGGACACACGTCGATCCCATTTCCGTTTCCTTCGGTTCCACCACCATATTGTTTTACCCATAAAAAACGACCTGTACTATCATACTTGGCTATAAATATGTCACGGTTTCCCTGACTTGTTATTTGCACAGTATCAAATATTGCATTTGACGAGAAACCACCTGTCACTAAAACAAAACCTTTTGAATCGAGAGCCATGTCATTCAGAAAACAACCATCTCCTTGAATATTATTTAACCATAAAAGGTTTCCCAACGAATCAAACTTTGCAAGAAAGGAAGAATAACTACCACCCAAGCTAATTAGTGTTGCAGTATCAATTGTTAACGTGTCATTATAATACCCTGAGAAATAAACATCACCCAATTGATTCGCCTCAACCGCTGTCCCGGCATCATACCAGGTTCTTCCTATTCCCCGTTTTGCCCATATTACCGAACCATTTTCATTCAACCGGGCAAAAAACGGATCAGAGATCCCATTTTCAACAAACAAAGTTGAATCGAGCCAAATTGAATCGGTCCAGGATCCGGTAATAAAACATCCTCCATCGATTGCCGCTGCAACACCAGACACTGTTCCATAACTATTTCCAGGAGTCGGGAAATATTTTACCCACAGTGCAGCACCGGCATCGGAATATTTAGAAACAAAAGCATTATTGGTATCCGGCAATGAGAGCTGGATTGTGTCAAAAAGACACGGACTGTAAAATCGCCCTCCGACAAAACATGTTCCGGAAGGTTGAGCAGATATCGACCACGCTTCATCGGAATAAACACCACCAACGGATCGGGCCCAGGTGAAGAGTTGAGCAGTAGCTGTTTGAACAACAAGCAAAAAGATAAGAATAGGAGTAACTTTTTTCATGATGATTGAATATTAAAAGTTAAATCAATGAGTAATCATAACATTTTATTGATTGTGAGAATAAAATTACCTCGGTTGAGCCTGGTCTTTAACGAAAGCCCATGTATCTGCGGATTTGCACCCTTAGATTGCGGAAGATCTTTGAAATTTAGCATTTTTTTTTCACGTAGATTCAAGGTCAAATTATAAATTTGATTCTCAATTCATTTCTTCAATGACCCTCCCCCCTCGTCACATTTTATCCAAATCAACATTTCTATATGGCAGTCAGTGTCCGAAAAGATTGTACCTCTACAAATTCCGGCCGGATCTGAAAGAAGAAGTCAGCATCGGTCAACAAGCCATCTTTGACCGTGGTACAAATGTTGGCATACTTGCCCGCGAACTATTCCCCGGCGGAGTTGATGCCAGTCCGGAAAACCTTTATGAATATCAGAAATCGGTAGTAAAAACAGCCGAACTAATTGCTGCCGGCACTAAAGTCATATACGAAGCCGTATTCCAATTCGATGGAGTGCTTGCAGCGATTGATATCCTGGTAAAGGATCGGGGTAAATGGAAAGCCTATGAAGTAAAAAGCACCACACAGGTCAAGGACATTCACATTACCGATGCGGCACTGCAATACCATGTAATTACGAATTCCGGGATACCGCTTACCGACATTTCAATTGTTCATCTGAACACAGAATACATTCGGAAAGGAAAATTGAAGATCGAAGAATTATTCGATCAGGAATCGGTAAAAACAGAAGTAATAGAAATGCAAGCGTCTATTCGGAAGACCATTTCAGAACTGAAGGCAATGCTTGCCAAAAAGAAAGAGCCAAAAGTTGATATTGGTCCCCATTGTACGGATCCCTACGAATGTGATTTCATGGATTACTGTTGGTCGCACATACCAGAAGTATCCGTCTTTTCTATAGCGCGACTGAGAAGTGAGAAAAAATTCGCACTCTACAACAAAGGGATTATTCATTACAAAGAAGTCCGCAAGGAAATCGAATTGACCACCTACCAACAACTCCAGGTCGACGGCCACCTCAAGAAAAAGAAGCACATTGATGTAGAATCCATTCGTGCATTCTTAGCAACAATACCCTTCCCATTGTACTTTCTCGATTTTGAAACTTTCCAGTCGGCAATTCCATTATATGATCAGTCGAGGTCCTACCAGCAGATACCCTTCCAATATTCACTGCACTATCAAAAATCTGCGGAATCAACATTACAGCATTTCGAATTTCTGGCAGATGCCAAAGGAGGTGATCCTCGTCTTCCTTTCATCGAACAACTCCTGGCAGAAACCAAAAATCCCGGACTCATCCTGACTTATAATAAGGGATTTGAAAAAAGCATCCTCACTGCCCTTGCCAGAGACTTCCCAAAACACAGCAAAGCTCTTGAGAACCTCATTGACAGGCTCCGCGACCTCATGGTTCCATTTCAGCAAGGCATGTACTATCTACCCGAAATGAACGGATCCTACTCCATCAAAGAAGTCCTCCCCGCCCTCGTTCCGGATCTCAGCTATGAAGATCTTGAAATCGGTGATGGCAGTTCAGCAAGCCTTGCTTTTGAAGAGATGATGTACAATCCCGAAGCAGATATTCCGCTTATTCGTGAGAACTTATTGAAGTATTGTGGGTTGGATACGCTGGGGATGGTTAAAATATTAGAAGGACTACTTGTATTAACCTTGAAATGACAATTTTCAGTTTACTTTTTCTTAACTATTGGAATATTTAATCCTGCTCTTAAGGATATGGTTTAAAATACATTATCATATCTAGTTTCCGTTTGAATGTAAGGAATCACAAAAGATATTCCTGCAGTTATTTGAGTTTCTTGCCAATTCACCTTGTTGGTATAATATGTATTTGAACCTTTGGATGAAGCATTCTCAGAAAAACTGATTTTTGAAGAAAATGCATTTCGAACTCCCGAACCCAATGAGTTGATAGGCCTACACTTGAATACTGGCGCTGGTTTCCAGAGGGGGAAAAGAAAAAAGACAGGTAAAAAAATCCCGCTGGGCCAAGTCTTTAACGCAAGCCTGTGCGCAAGCTGACTTGGCCCGTTATTAAGACTAAGAACCAGCTGGTGTAAGTTTTAAGTACTTGAAACTTACTCTTACTCTTTCACCTCCGCACAAATTATTAGCACAAAAAAAAGTGGAAGTGTAAGTGAAAGTTTTAGGTTTCAAGGATTTTGAAACTAGTACTCACACATACACTTCCACTTCAATGTAGCCCGTAGGGGAATCGAACCCCTGTTTCATCCGTGAAAGGGACGCGTCCTAACCCCTAGACGAACGGGCCATTTATTCAATGGGCTGCAAAGGTAATTTTTTTTTCAAAAACTCAAATTTGTTGGGAAATTTTTTCTTTTTCAGGGCATCCCGAGGGGATTCGCATCTGCCTGAAAACGAAAGCCAAGGCGTTTGCCGGTGGCAATTTTCGATTGAATTGTACTTTCCATCACTTCCTGGACCGAAATCTGGGTCATTTGATCGTAGGGCGGGATAAACGGGTCAAAATCCAGGCTGTATAAAATGGCTGATTCAACCACCTTTCTAAGATTTTCTGCATCTAAAACAGCGGAACTGAAATCATTGTACAGGAAACCGAGCTGACGTTTTCCTTCCACAAAAAAATGGCCATCCTTATTAATGAACAGTCGGGCAATCAAATAGCCGATATCGTTGGTGCGGTTGTACCGGAAGGAATCCGAAAGGAAATTGTAAATGTATATCTTACCACAAAAGGACCGGTTACGGTCTTCCTGAACATAAGAGGTTTTCCAGATTTCATGGTCCTGATCGAAAGTAAACACGTTGGTGTGCATCAGAAACACCAGGGTATCGTCAGCGAGCGTAAACTCCATCTCAAAATCGCCCTTGTCTTTGAAATCCAAAAGGATGTCCTTGTCAATCTTTTTTATTTCCTTCTGCATTTCCGTAAAAATGGTCTGCAGAAGATCTTTCAGCTGGAAAAACAAGGTCTGGGTCTTGTCAAACACGTCCTGCTTGAGTACAACCTTTTCCCGAAGAATCTTGTAAATCAGTTCCTGTGAGTTCCCCGACATTCTCCAAAGATAGAAAATCAGTAGGCCCGTGCAAAAATAACCCGTCGGGACGAAGGTTTCCCCGAATAGACGCATTTCCCCTCTTCAGCCTTTGCATCCATGGGGATACACCGGATCGTGGCCTTGGTTTCCTCTTTGATCTTCAATTCGGTTTCTGTAGTTCCGTCCCAATGCGCCATAACAAAGCCTCCTTCGTCGAGCAATTTCCTGAATTCTTCGAATGAATCGGCCTTGTTGGTATGGGTATCCCGGAAATTCAGCGCTTTGTTAAAGAGGTTAGACTGGATCTGTTCAAGCAGGTGTTCGACTTTCAGAGCCAGATCGGTGATCTGCATGACACTCTTTTCTTTGGTGTCGCGCCTTGCAACTTCAACCGTTCCATTTTCAAGGTCACGGGGACCTATGGCAATTCGTACCGGCACGCCCTTGAATTCGTATTCTGAAAATTTCCATCCCGGTTTTTGTGTGTCCCGGTCATCGTATTTCACACTAATATTTTTGGTCTTTAACTCGTTCGAAATCTTGTTTGCAACTTCGCTGATTGCTTGTAATTGCTCATCATTCTTATAAATCGGGACGATGACCACCTGGATAGGAGCCAGCCGGGGCGGGAGTACCAGTCCGTCGTCGTCGCTGTGGGCCATCACCAGGGCTCCCATCAATCGTGTAGAAACACCCCAGGAGGTTGCCCACACAAAATCCTGCTTCCCTTCCTTGTTGGTGAATTTTACATCAAATGCTTTGGCAAAATTTTGCCCGAGGAAGTGCGAAGTTCCTGCCTGTAGTGCCTTGCCATCCTGCATCATCGCTTCGATGCAATAGGTATCCAGGGCACCGGCAAACCGTTCATTCGCCGTCTTCACACCTTTTACAACAGGGATAGCCAGTGTTTCTTCTGCAAATTCAGCATATACATCCAGCATCCTGAGTGTCTCTTCAATCGCCTCTTTATCAGTTGCATGTGCTGTATGTCCTTCCTGCCAAAGGAATTCGGCAGTGCGCAAAAACAATCGTGTCCGCATTTCCCAACGGACCACATTCGCCCATTGGTTCACCAGGATCGGCAGGTCACGGTAACTCTGAATCCATCCGCGGTAGGTGTTCCAGATGATGGTTTCCGAAGTGGGCCGGATGATGAGTTCCTCTTCCAGCTTGGCATCAGGGTCCACAATGATTCCGCTTCCGTCTTCCGCATTTTTCAGCCGATAATGGGTAACAACAGCGCATTCTTTTGCAAAACTTTCTACGTGAGAGGCTTCCTTCGTAAAAAAGGATTTGGGGATAAAGAGCGGAAAATAAGCATTGGAATGGCCGGTATCCTTGAACATTTTGTCCAGTTTTGCCTGCATTTTCTCCCAGATGGCATAACCGTACGGTTTAATCACCATACAACCCCTGACCGCCGAATTTTCAGCCAGATCGGCCTTTACAACGAGGTCGTTGTACCATTGTGAATAATTTTCTGCGCGTGTTGGAAAGTCTTTTCCCATATGAACTAATTTTCCGAAAATGAAACTTGGTACAGTGTTTGTAAATAAGGAAACAAAAGTAAGAATTTATACCCCCTCTTAATATTTCCGTTTTAATTATCATCTAACCGGAAAGGATCCACAAAATGAAAAAGCTTCACATCCTCCTCGCCTCCGCTACCCTGCTTTTCCTGGGTGCCTGTTCGTCCACTTACCAGGCTGGCAACACGCCCGCAGACGATGTTTATTATTCCTCCAAAGATTATTCCAAGGCCCGCGAAGCCAC
>DAORHY010000173.1:0-7921 GCA_035438225.1 Bacteroidia bacterium | reverse complement strand
AGGGTTATTTTATTTGCCTTTTATTGAACTGATTCCACTATGAATGAAAAGGAAGTAAAACACAGAATTGAACAACTGACGCATCAGATTGATGAACATAATTACAAGTACTATGTCTTATCCAAACCAACCATTTCGGACTTTGAATTCGATACGTTGCTTGAGGAGTTAATCCGCCTTGAAAAAGAGTATCCTCACCTGGCTTTACCAGATTCTCCGACCCACCGTGTCGGTGGCACCATCACAAAGGAATTCAAAACAATAAAGCACAAGTATCCGATGCTGTCTCTCGGAAACACTTATTCCGAGGAGGAGCTTCGTGATTTTGACGAACGTGTGAGGAAAGTGACCGGCAATGCTGTGGAATATGTCTGCGAATTGAAATTTGACGGTCTGGCCATCGGCATTACCTACCGCGATGGAAAGCTGGTACAGGCAGTTACCCGGGGAGATGGCGTTCAGGGGGATGAAATTACTGCAAATGTAAGAACCATCCGGAGTATTCCTTTGCGTTTGAAAGAGGGCGATTATCCGGAAGAATTTGAAATACGCGGTGAGATTTTTATGCCGCGTGCTTCCTTTCAGAAAATCAATGAAGAAATGGAAGAGCAACTTCGTGAAGATGGCTACAATGATGTGGAGATAGCGGATAAGTTGCTGAAAAATCCAAGGAATGCTGCATCGGGAACCATCAAAATGCAGGACTCATCTGCTGTTTCAAAACGTAAGCTCGATTGTTACCTGTATTTTTTATTGGGTGAATCATTGAAATTTAAAACCCATTATGAATCTCTGCAGAAGGCACAGGAATGGGGGTTTAAAGTGAGTGAACATACAAAAATCTGTAAAAGCATGGATCAGATTTTTGATTTTCTCAACAAATGGAATGTCAAAAGACATGATTTGCCCTATGATACGGATGGTGTTGTTGTCAAAGTGAATTCGTATGCACAGCAGCGTGAACTGGGATTCACTGCCAAGTCACCGCGTTGGGCCATTGCGTATAAATTTAAATCCGAAAGTGTCTCTACCGAACTGCTTTCCATCAGCTACCAGGTTGGGCGCACCGGCGCCATCACTCCGGTTGCAAATCTGAAACCTGTTCAACTTGCCGGGACCACAGTGAAGCGGGCGACTTTACACAATGCCGATCAGATTGTCAAGCTGGACCTCCGGATTGGCGATCACGTATTCGTTGAAAAAGGGGGCGAGATTATTCCAAAAATCACTGCAGTTGATCTGAAGAAAAGAGCCCAATCCAGCAAGCACATCACCTATATTTCGAAATGTCCGGAATGTGGCACTGCATTAAAAAGGCTTGAGGGTGAAGCACTGCATTATTGTCCGAATACGGATGGTTGCCCTCCCCAGATCAAAGGACGTATCGAACACTTCATCAGCCGCAGGGCAATGAATATCGATAGTCTCGGTGAAGGGAAAGTGGAAATGTTATTTGAGAATAACCTGATAAAAACACCTGTGGATTTGTACAAGTTGGATTATGACAAGCTCATCGGGTTGGAGAAAGTAATGGAGCCGGAAGACGGAGGGAAAGCGAAACGAATTCGTTTGCAGGATAAATCTGTGCAGAAAATTCTGGCGGGCATCGAAGCGTCCCGGTCTGTCCCTTTTGAGAGAGTGCTCTATGCAATCGGCATCCGTTTTGTCGGAGAAACGGTTGCAAAAAAACTGGCTTTGCATTACAAGTCCATGGAAGCTTTGCAGGCAGCGGAATTGGAGGATCTGCTGCAAGTTGAAGAAATCGGAGAAAGGATAGCCCAAAGTGTGCTCGAATTTTTCAAGGAAAAAAGTAATCGTCACCTCATTCACGAACTCGCAAAAGCCGGTCTGCAGATGGAACTGATGGCATCCGCCATGCCCAAAAAGCTCAGTACCAAACTGGAAGGACAGACTTTTGTAGTTTCAGGTGTTTTCTCTAATTTCAGCCGTGAGGAAATAAAATTGCTGATTGAACAACACGGTGGGAAGAATCAAAGCGGGGTTTCAGCGAAAACGAATTTTTTGCTGGCCGGAGATGAAGCCGGCCCGAGTAAACTTGAAAAAGCAAAAAAGTTGAACGTACGGGTACTGTCAGAGAAAGATTTCGCGGACATGATTAAATAGGAATAGACATTGACAAATAAATTACGAATAAAACTCGGACAAATCAGGGTTCAGAAAGATCTTAAAAAGATCCGGATGAAACGGGAAGTGGTGAGCTTTGATTCCGCTGCCAGGATCGGCCTGTTGTACGATGCCACAGATGAACGTGATTATGAAGTAGTGAAGGCTTATGTGAAGCATATCCGGACAGCATTTAAAAAGGATATTCTGGCACTCGGATATGTCGATAAAAAAGTTTTACCTCCGGGACAATTTGCGCAATACGGGCTTGATTTTTTTACGCGTAAAGACCTTGATTTCAAAATGATTCCGAAAGATCCCATCGTGCAGAATTTCATCAATGAAAAATTTGATATCCTCGTCAATTTTGATTCGGGTAAATGTTTTCCTTTGCAATATATTTCAGCAATGTCTCACGCCCGGTTTCGGATTGGCCGGTACGTTCACCGAAACCTCAGTTGCTATGACATGCTGGTTCACATCGCCGGAGATCCTCCCATGAAAACTGTGATTGAAGAAATCCAGGTTTTTTTACATCAGTTAAGAAGTCATCATTCATGAATTTAAATAAACTCAAAGGTACAGGTGTTGCCCTGGTCACTCCTTTTCACAAAGATGGAAGCATTGATTTTAAAGGATTCAGAAAATTGATTGATCGGTGTATCGATGGCAAAACAGAATACCTGGTGCCGCTGGGAACAACCGGAGAGTCTGTCACCTTAACGACCGACGAGAAACGAGCGGTTCTTGATTTTGTAATTGAAATTACTGACAAGCGTGTTCCGATTGTACTGGGTCTTGGCAATAACAATACCCAGGAAATCCTGCATACTCTCGAGGAGTGGGACTTCAGCGGGGTGGATGCACTGCTTTCGGTCTCTCCTTATTACAACAGGCCTTCCCAACGCGGTATCTATCAGCATTACAAAATGATTGCAAATTCCAGTCCGGTGCCGGTTATTTTATACAACGTGCCCTCAAGAACCGGTAGCAATATGGACGCAGAAACTACGCTTTCTCTTGCCCATGATTTTAAGAATATTGTCGGTATCAAAGAGGCTTCTGGAAATCTCGAGAAAGCCATGAAGATTATTCAAAATCGTCCAAAAGACTTTTTAGTCATCAGTGGTGATGATGCAATCACACTTCCCATACTTGCCTGCGGGGGAGATGGTGTGATTTCGGTAATTGCAAATGCATTTCCAAAAGATTGCTCTGACATGGTTCGTTATGGTCTTGAAGGAAATTTTGACAGGGCGAGGAAATTGCATTACAAACTTCTGGACATTACCCATGCGATCTTTGTGGATGGAAATCCTTCCGGTATCAAAGGGCTTTTGACCGTACTGAATATTTGTTCGGAACATGTCCGTTTGCCTCTTTTAAGTGTCGGAAAATCAACCCTGAATAAATTCGAGGCCTTACTGAAAGCCTGATCTGTTCTTGGCAAAAAAAAACTTATTTACTTCGAAATTGTTAAAGGCGGTATCTCATGTCTTCCTGGTTATTTATGAATATCAAACAAATTACCTCAGTCATTCTCTTTTTCTTTCTAGGGTTCATCTGTACTTATGGTCAGAGCGGTACCATTCAGGGAACGATCGTCAATAAACTTACAAATGAACCTGTTCCCTTTGCACCGGTGATTCTTTCCGGAACGACCATTGGAACAACCAGCGGAGAAGATGGGACATTTGAAATGAAAGGATTGAAGCCCGGCGTTTACAATCTTGAAGTTGCCGTTATCGGTTTTAAAAGATTCAGTTTGTTCGACCTTGAAATACGTCCGACGAAAATTACCCGGCTTAAAATTGAACTTGAGGAAGAGTTGAGAAATCTCAATGAAGTTGAAATTAAACCTACGCCTTTTGTAAAAATTGAAGAAGCACCGGTTTCAATTCATACGATAGGCGTCGTTGAAATTAAGCGCAACCCGGGTGGAAGCAGGGATATTTCAAAAGCTTTGCAATCCTTGCCCGGAGTAGCAGCCACTGCAAGTTTCCGGAATGATCTGGTCATACGCGGTGGCTCTTCGAATGAAAACCGTTTTTACATGGACGGTGTAGAAGTTCCAAACATTAACCATTTTTCAACGCAGGGAGCTACCGGTGGACCAGCCGGAATGATCAATGTCGATTTTATCCGGGAAGTTGATTTTTATTCCGGAGCGTTCCCGGCATCGAGGGGAAATGCCTTGAGTTCGGTACTTGATTTTAAGCTGAAAGACGGAAGAGATGACAAGATGGGTTATTCTTTCACACTGGGTGCATCCGATCTGGCAGCAACCGCAGAGGGACCGGTGTCAAAAAAGACAACGTTTACTGCTTCCTGGAGAAGAAGCTATCTGCAGTTTCTTTTTAAAGCGCTTGGGTTGCCGTTCTTGCCGAAGTACGATGATTTCCTGGTAAAAGGAAAAGTGAAGTTGGACACTAAGAATGAAATTACAATCATCGGACTGGGTGCAATGGATGATGTCACATTAAATCTTGCTCAGGATGAAACGGAATTTCAGCAGTACTTGCTTGGAAATCTTCCGGAAAATAAACAATGGAGTTATACCGGAGGTGTCATCTACAAGCATTATCAAACCAAAGGATATTATACGTTGGTCTTCAGCCGGAATGAACTGAATAACAAAGCCTTCAAGTACAAGGATAATGATCCGTCAGATCCTGCCAATCTCATTCTTGATTACAACTCCTCAGAGCAGGAAAATAAAATCCGCATGGAACACACCAGCCGTATGCATGGATTTAAAATTGTGTACGGACTTAGCGGAGAGACAGCTTTATACAAGAACACAACATTCAATCAAGTGCCATTTGTCGGCGCAGTGAACTATAATTCTGAAATAAATTTTATTAAATATGGAGCTTTTACACAGGTCAGCACCGGTGTCTTCGGAAATAAACTTGACATCTCTCTCGGATTGAGAGTCGATGGAAATACCTATACGAATTCTCTGTCCAATCCACTGAATCAGTTTTCTCCCAGACTTTCAATTTCATATCCGGTTACCGACCGTTTCCGTATCAATGCCAATACCGGCCGGTACCACCAATTGCCGGCCTACACGATTCTTGGGTACAGGAACAGTTCAGGTTCTCTGGTGAATAGGGGAGTGAGTTACATCCGTTGCTGGCATTATGTTGGCGGGATAGAATACACCACCCCATCGTTTTTACGCGTGACAGTGGAAGGCTTTCTCAAGAATTATTCCCGGTATCCATTTGATCTGCGCGATTCCATCAGTATTGCCAATCAGGGAAGTGATTTTGGCGTCGTCGGTACCGTCCCTGTACGCTCTGATAATAAAGGAAGGGCTTACGGAGCGGAAGTACTGGTGCAGCAGAAATTGAATCATAATGTCTATGGTATTCTATCGTATTCATTTGTAAGAAGTGAATTCGAGGATTACAATGGCCGGTACATTCCTGCAAGTTGGGATTACCAGCACATCCTCAGTGTTACAGCGGGTAAATACCTGAAAAAAAATTGGGAGATCGGCGCAAGGTTCCGGTTCAATAGCGGAAGTCCGTATACCCCTTACCAGCTTGCGGCATCGATGGAAAAATCGAACTTCGATATCACCGGACAGGGAATTCTTGATAAGCAAAAATTAAATACGTTAAGAACTGAAGCATTTCACCAGCTCGATGTGAGGGTAGATAAAAAATATTTCTTCAGGAAATGGAGCTTGAATTTATATCTCGACATACAAAATATCTACAACAGCAAGACAACGTTGTCTCCGTATTTAAGTGTAAAGCGCGATGCAGCGGGCAAGCCGCTCACTGATTCTGCGTCTCCGGGATCCTATTTGCCTGATTTTATTCCCAATGAATCAGGCTCAGTGATTCCAACGATAGGGATTATCCTGGAATTCTAATTTGAAGGAGGATCCTCTTTTCAGTACGTGACATACGGTATGAGACCACGGATTCCCATGTCCACCACGGTATCGGAAGGTGGTTCGTAAATGTTGTTACCGTTTGCATCGGTCCACTCAAAACTATTATTGTTCGACAGCGAAACGGTAACCACGATGTCCTTGGTTTCATTTCCTGAAATTAACAGTGGACCGTTGAATGCCCCTGTCACAACACAGGATCCTGCCGGAATGGGTGATGTCAGATTTATTGGATTTGGCACGGTAGTACCCGGGGCCTGGCCCTGGAAGACTGTATCCGTTCCAAAAATATTCATTTCAAATGCCCAATAGCCCTGGCTTCGGTTTCCATTCACCGGAACCACCACACTTTTCGGAGTGAAAGAGGTGATATAGGTATTGAAGCCAATGAATGAAGCCAGCGTTCCTGTAAAATCAAATCCATTTGAACGAAGCGGCACGTCATAATTCTGATAGGCCAGGGAAACCCGCAACCAGCGGTATGTCCCGGGTGTGAGATCGCTGATTGGAATACTGAAAAATGTCTGACCTTCATTCACTACCCGTGATTGGTTAAAATCAATAGCCAGGCTGCCGCCGGCATTGGTTTCCGGTGCCCGGTAAAGCACTTTTCCGTTACCGAGAAGTGTCAGACTGTCCTGTGCGAGTTCGATGTAATGAGCGCTGATGGAATTGAAATGAGGTGACAATGCCCCGTGGCCAGCCGGGACTGCGGTCGGCTGACCGAAATTATTGAGCCTGATCTGAGTAGAATCAAATTTAAATTTAAAAATCAGAAAAGGTTGTTCATGAGGCGGTGGATTTTGTTCATCGTCTTTGCAACCAGAAAACAACAAGACTGCAAGGATGAACAGGGTGCCAGAGAAGTAGAATTTCATTTTGCGGGAGTTTGGCAGAAGCGGTGATAATTAACTTTGTATATTAGCACTTCAAGGTTTTAAAAGTAGAAAATAAATTGGATATCATTTTACATCCTGTTGCACATGTTGTAAATTCCAGACTTACTCCCGAAGATGATTATTGGGGATCAGTAATTTCTGAAATCAAATTGAATGATGAACTATCGCCGGATGCATTCCTTGGAATTGAATCCTACTCTCACCTCGAAATCATCTTTTACTTTAACGCATTACCGGAAGGTAAAATTGAATTTGGGGCACGTTATCCCAGGGATAATCAAGCCTGGCCGCTGTGTGGAATTTTCGCCCAGCGCGCCGCCGGAAGGCCCGGGAAAATCGGTGCGACCATTGTGCAATTTCTGGAAAAAAAAGGCCGTTCAATCTTTGTCAAAGGGCTGGATGCTATACACGGTACCCCGGTTTTGGATATAAAACCGGTTTTTCGAGAATTTCTTCCGCGGGAGGAAATTCATCAACCCCAATGGACACACGAACTCATGAAAAATTACTGGCAGTAAGTCCTTCTTCATCTTTGTCCTGAAATTTTTACGGAAAATTCTATCCGTCTCCGGAATTCACCAATTCATCAGATTCGGATAAAAGAATCTAATACCTTTACTCAATCAAAACGCATCGAATGAAAAAAATCTACGTACTCTTAATTGTACTGTTTATTTTCTGCCGGGTATCTGCACAGATCACCATTACCACCTCCGATTTACCCAATGCCCTGGACACCTTTCGTGTCAGTACGGGACAGGCTTTCAGCGGAATGGATCCAACCCTTACCGGACCGAATATGTCCTGGGATTATTCCCAGCTCACTTCAACCGGGCAGCAGGTCGATTCTTTCCTGACGGTTGGAAGTACAGCAACGGTTTATTCCATTGTTTTTTTTGACAATGTGATCAATCCAAACCGTGCCAATCATGCAGTGCGCGGGCCTTCTTTTGGTTTGGGCACGCAAGTCAGTGTTGACGATGTATTC
>DAORHY010000172.1:0-7950 GCA_035438225.1 Bacteroidia bacterium | reverse complement strand
TGGAGATCGAACTGATCATCTGGCCGTTCCGGAATTCCTCTACTTTGTAAACCACCACATCCACATCCGGTTGTGTCGGGGTTACGGTGATGTTTCCGTTGAACGGGTCGATGGCCATTGCAGGCGAAGAAATGATAGGATTTGAAGCACTGTAACCTGCCATGTAAGTGATGGGTGTATTGTCAGAATTCATGGCCGGTGACAAAGAGATCGACAGGGAATCCCCATCACTGTCAAATGCGCCGTTGTTGATTGTGTGTAAATTTCCAGTCGACAAAAAAACTACAGGATCATTCGCGAAAGAAGGGGAGTTGTTGAAGGGGAAATTGAGGTTGTCCAGAGACGCTTTATACAAAATTCCCCAACCGCCTGCATTCTGGAGATTGGTGATCACTCCATTTCTGCAACAATCTGAAATTGAAAATATCCAATCACTGCAATTTCCCTGAAGTGTATAGGTTACCTCATAGGTGTGCCGTTGCACACCCATTGCAGTCCCTCCATTACAGGTTGTGACTATTCCCGGGCATACGGGAGTGATTTCGGTGCCTGTTCCCGACACTGGGTTCATGATAATCGTGTCGCCAAGGCTACAGGATTGTGATACCACAGATAATGAAACGCTGGTCGGAGCTGAAATGCCGGAGCAGTCCCGGTAAAGGTTGAGCTCAAAGCGGTAAGTATTACCTCCCAGCCAGCTATAACTAAGATCCCCTCCCATAATGTGAGAAGCATTTGCCTGTAATGTGAAGAGGAGTGAGGTCAAAACTCCCAGGAAGATGTAATAGGTCCGTTTCATGGTTGAATGATTAGAGTAGCTTTTTCGGTTGGCGTGTTTCCGGACATGCCGGTTTTCAACGGTACAAACATAGGAAGGATGAGGATTAAAAAACAATTACAAAATATGAAGTTTGCCGGAGTATTTATTTTTCTATATTTATTTAAAAAGCCTATAAAATCGATAAAATATGGTTATTTGTCATTAGGATTGTGCATATATTTACATTTTGCCAAGAAAATAAAAAGTGATAAAAAGTAAACTATTCGAACTTCTGCTTTCTTTTGACGGACATGACTTCAACCGGGCTAAGAAATATGTGACGTCTCCCTTTTACAATGAGGACACTGATCTCGTCAGTCTGTTTGTATTTTTCTATTCCATCTGGCAAAAAGGCGAGTCGTTCCCCACACAAAGAGAGTTGATTTATTCACGTGTCTTTGGAAAGGCAAAGTATAATGACAAGCATTTCCGGTATGTCGTTTCTGCGCTTACCGGGCACCTTGAAAATTTTGTGACACAGAAAAGGATGCAGCAACAGCCCAGGAGTTTTTTGTTGGAGAAACAGAAAGCATTAATGGAAAGAAAGTGTGTTAAATCGTTTCAGTATGTTGCCGCTCAACTAAAGGGAAATCTGGACCGTGGTCCGCAGGATTCCGGTGCGCTGCTTGCCAGGCATGATGCAGCTCTGCTTGAATTAGAATTCCAGTCACAGTTGCAATCGAGAAAAGCCAGCATCACTTTTAATTCCATCATCGATGACCTCGATCGTTTTTATATTGCGCGCAAGCTGCAATTGGCTAGCGAACAGATCAATGCCCGGAATGTCATCGCCGGACAAACGAAGGTCCGGATGATGGAAGAGGTGAAGACTCTTTCTTCCGAGCCCGATCTGCTTGCTGTGCCATCGGTTGAGCTTTACCGGACCGTTTACCTGTCGCTCACGGAACCCGGGAATCCTGACCATTTTGAAAGGCTGCGCCAGTTTATGGCAGAACATGGCGGGTTATTTTCAGTGAAGGAACAAAAGGAAATTCTTCAATACCTGAAAAATTATTGCATCAAACAGATCAATCTCGGGAAGCCTGAATTCACGGAAAAACTTTTTGAAATTTATCAGCTTGGTCTGCAAAACAGGAAAGTCCTTCGCAGCGAATCGATGTCTCCCTGGGAGTACAAAAATATTGTCACCATCGGATTGCGAATGAAAGCGTATGACTGGGTAAAGAAATTTATTGAACAGTATAACAAATACCTGGAGCCCGGCCAGCAACGGAATGCCTTGGTGTACAACCTTGCCAACTGGCATTTCTTTTTGGGAGAGTTCAAAGAAACACTCAAACTTTTCCGGGAGGTGGAATTTACCGACTTGTATTATCAGCTGGATGTGCGGGCCATTCTTTTAAAAACATATTTCGGATTGAATGAAGAAGAAACCTTTTATTATCATGCTTCAGCCTTCCGTTCATTTTTAAGCAGAAATCGTTTGGTGTCCGATTACCAGCGAAAAATTTACAGAAACTTTGTACGTTACAGTGTGCGCCTGATGAAAGATTCAGGGAATCTTAAAAAGCTGGAAATATTGCTCACGGATATCCGCAACGTCCGGCAGGTTGCCGATTTAAGATGGCTGGAAGAAAAAATTCTGCAAGAACTGAATGGGTGATCGCGCAACATATTTTTCCTGACAAAACATCTTGTGTGCTGTAATCAACTATCCCGGGGAATTGAATTTGAAATGCTATCTTCTATGACACTTTCATGACAAAGAAAAAATCTCCGGAGAGATTTCGCTAAAGTCTTGCAGTCCTCAATTTTACTACAGAATCTGAGCCGATCTTTACATGACTAACTGACAACTTCCATTGTTGTTCATGACATGTATCATGTTACAGGAAGGAAGTGTCAACTTTCTTTACAGCTATGATTCTACGCAAAATTTCTCGTGACACTATCGTGACAGAAGAAAATTCATGGTTAAGACCTTTGCCCGCGGAAAAACAGGATCTCCCTTTGCATTTATTAAAAACGATAGCTTTTACACACCGGCATACTCCATTAAAAGAGTTGGACCGTTTTTTTCTCCATGAAGAAAACAGGAAAGAGCGGCTTGCTTTCTTAAAATATGCGACCGATATCAGCGAGATTTTATACGTTTCAACCTGCAACCGTATTGAGTTCATTTTTACAACTCACCTTCAGTGCGATAAAAAATACCTGAGTAGATTTTTCAGAAATTTCAGGGAAGACTGGACAACCGAAGAAATTGAATTTGCGGTTGAACACGCTCAGGTATATGAAGGGGAAGAAGCATTGCGTCACATTTACCGTGTAGCTTCATCGCTTGACTCGCTGGTTGTAGGCGAGCGTGAAATCATCACTCAGGTCCGCAAATCCTATGATACCTGTAATGCCGAAGGTCTCACCGGTGATTTGTTGCGTCTTGTTGTCAAAAGCACGATCACTACAGCAAAAAAGGTTTATACTGAAACGAAAATAGCCAACAACCCGGTTTCGGTGGTGTCTTTAGCGGAACGCAAACTTCGTGAATTCAACCTTGCAAAAAATGCCAGGATTTTGTTGGTGGGATCTGGTGAGACGAATTCAAATCTTGTTAAGTATCTTGTCAAACAAGGATTTAAAGATTTTGCAATTTTTAACAGAACGGAAACGAATGCAAAGATTTTAGCCAGGCAGACTGCCACCGCTGAAATTTCTGCTACTGCTCACGCGTTAACGGATTTGCATACCTATAAGCGGGGTTTTGATGTAATGATTACCTGTACCGGTTCGGCAAACCCGGTAATTACCCCGGAGATTTACAAATCACTTCTGCAAGAAGAATCGAATCAAAAAATTCTCATTGACCTCGCCGTACCAGCCGACATTCACCCCGATATTATCGATAATTATTCTGTAGCGTTAATCGATATCAGCCAGTTGCGCGCTATCGCCGATAAAAATATGGAAGAGAGACAGTCGGAATTTATGTCTGCCGAGGAAATCATCGATGAAAATATCCAGGAGTTCCGTCATCTTCACCGTACCCGTTCCCTGGAATTGAAAATGAAGGAAGTGCCGGAAAAAATTCGTGAAATCAAAGACAGGGCGCTCAATGATGTTTTTGCAAAGGAAATAGAAGGGATGGATGAAAAATCAAAAGAGCTGCTCGGAAAAGTTCTCGATTACATGGAGAAAAAATGCATCAGCGTACCCATGGTTTTAGCCAAGGAGATAATACTTGAAACGTCAAACTGATATACGCCACTTTTTGCCCCTGCTTTATTTAAGGCTTTTGGATTTTGTGCGTACTTTTCGTTTTCCAAACTATTTTGCACATTCTTTATGCGTACTCCATTAATTATCGGAACACGAGGCAGTGACCTTGCACTTTGGCAGGCAAATTTTGTAAAGAAATTACTTGAAGGAATAGGTTTAGCAAGTGAAATTCACATCATTAAAACCCAGGGTGACCTGATCCAGCACCTCTCGTTTGACAAACTGGAAGGCAAAGGTTTTTTTACAAAAGAAATTGAAGAAGGGCTGTTGTCGGGCCAGACGGATATAGCCGTTCATTCACACAAAGATCTTCCGACCGAATCACCTGAATCGTTAAAAATTGCATTCGTTTCCGATCGTGAAGATCCATCCGAATTATTGTTGATACGTAAGGAAGCAGTCGAGTCCTCAAAAAAATTTGCCCTGAAAAAAGGAGCGATCGTCGGAACTTCATCGGCCAGGAGAAAATCGCAACTCCTTGCCTTTCGTCCTGACATCCAACTGAAGGAACTCCGCGGGAATGTCCCAACAAGGATCAACAAACTCCGGGAGAAGAATTACGATGCCATCCTGATTGCATCCGCCGGCGTTGAACGTTTGGAAATTAACCTCAGTGAATTTCACGTTGAAAAACTGGATCCCAGGGAATTCATTCCCGCACCGGCTCAGGGTGTTCTTGCCATACAAATCCGGGCGGCCGATCAGGATCTTTTCCAGGCACTTCAGCGGCTAAATCATGTTGAAATAGCCAATACAATCGGTATTGAACGAAAGGTCCTGAATTTATTCCAGGGCGGATGCCAGATGCCGGTAGGTGTTTATGCAGAATACGATGAAGATGTTGAGTTGTATAAGGTTCGTGCAAGTAAGGCGGAGCGCTGGGATACGCTGCCGGTCTCTGTCTACCTGGAATCCTCTTCCCCGGAAGGAATGGCTGAACGTATCGTTGAAAAGATCAGGAGCATTAAACCGTGCAAAGTTTTTATTACACGCGATTTGCGTGAGAAAGGTGTGATGCAAAATGTCCTTCAGGGGCTCGGTTTTAACCTGGAAGGGAAGGCGATGATTGAAACACTGCCCGTTTCTTTTCATTCTCTTCCTGATTCGGAATGGATTTTTTTCAGCAGTAAACAGGCTGTTAAATTCTTCTTTCGGCAGCAGCCGGATTTGCGGGAACAAAAATTTGCTTGTGTAGGAAAAGCAACAGCGGAAGAATTGAGAAAATTCGGAAAGCGTGCGGACTTCATCGGATCATCGAACGACACAAAAATGACCGGCAAGCAATTTGCCGCCCGTGTAGGTTCGGGGAAAGTGCTTTTCCCGCAGGCCAAAGGAAGTCTTCGTTCCATCCAGCAACAGTTTGTGAAACCGGAACAGGTAATCGATCTGGTGGTGTATGAAACAAAAAAGAAAAACGACGGTCCGGCACCGGAAGCAGAGATGATCGTGTTCACTTCTCCGTCGAATGTGGAAGCCTGGTTTGAGCGGTTCCGGATTCATCCGGAACAAAAAATAATTGCAATGGGAGATGCTACAGCAAATGCTTTGCGTCAATTCGGAACAGTTCGGCTGACGAAGCCGGATGCTTTTGATGATGCTGCCATCCTGCGCGCCATCTTTGGAATGAGTGGTCGGGAACATCAAAATTAATCAAGCCAGATGCTTCCGTGAATAATTGTTTGACATAAATTCAGCGTTCAGCTTACACATCCAACACCGGGAGTTTCCGGTTGATTAAATAAAACTACAAATGTTACACAGACCGAGAAGAATGCGACGCGATTCCATCGTACGCGAAATGGTAGCCGAGACAAGGTTGTCGAAAGACATGTTCATCTATCCGTATTTTGTCACCAAAGGGAAAAAAGTAACCCAGCCCATTGAAGCGATGCCGGGGATCAGCCGTTTTTCTTCCGACACGCTGCTGAAGGATGTTGAAAAAGGGCTGAAGATCGGCGTCAACAAAATTTTATTGTTTGGAGTCGGCGAGGAAAAAGCAGAGGATGCACACTCGGCTTATGCTGAACACAGCATTGTCGCCGATGCTGTAAGGTTGTTAAAAAAGAATTTTGGGGAAGATCTGTATGTGATCACGGATGTATGCCTGTGCGCATACACGACACACGGGCATTGTGGAATTCTGGATCACGACTATGTACAAAATGACCCCACTCTGGATGTTCTGGCCCGTATGGCCTTAAAACATGCTGAGGCCGGAGCTGACATGGTGGCACCCAGTGATATGATGGATGGGAGGGTGCTCGCCATCCGTCAGAAGCTTGACCAGAATCATTTTGAAAATACGGCTCTTATGTCGTATGCAACAAAGTTCGCCTCTGCCTACTACGGACCGTTCCGTGAAGCTGCGGATTCCGCACCGGGAAAAGGGGACAGGAAGTCCTACCAGATGGACTACCGGAACGCCCGGGAAGCCGTCAGGGAGGCGAAAATCGACGAAACGGAAGGTGCTGATATTGTGATGGTAAAGCCGGCACTGGCTTACCTTGACATCATCCGGGCCGTACGTAGAAATACCACCTTACCGGTGGCCTGCTACAATGTTTCAGCCGAGTACACGATGGTTAAAACAGCCGCAAAAATGGGTTTTATCGACGAACAGAGAATTGTCATGGAAAACATGTTCGCTTTTGCCCGGGCGGGCGCCGGGATAATAATCACATACCATGCTCAGGATATTCTGGGGCAGAAATGGATTTAGAGAAATTGCTGACCCTGGTCATGGTTCCTCCCATGAACACTTTTATCTTGCGGTCCGCCGGAGTTTTGGAAAATAACCGAGCCTGAAAATCCCTATCTTTGCACACATTCCTTGTCTTATAAATTTAGCAATACAATTCATATGGAACGTCAGAATGAAGTCCTCGAAAATGTGATCATCAAATTTGCCGGTGACTCCGGAGATGGTATGCAGCTGACTGGGACACAGTTTACGAACACGGCAGCATTGTTTGGGAACGACCTCAGTACATTTCCGGATTTTCCTGCTGAAATCAGGGCTCCGCAGGGAACCTTAGCCGGAGTTTCCGGTTATCAGCTTCATTTCGGTAGTGTCGAAATTTTCACCCCGGGAGATTTCTGTGATGTGCTGGTGGTGATGAATGCTGCGGCGCTGAAAGCGAATCTCCGCAACATCCGCAAAGGCGGAATTATTATTGCCAACACGGATGGATTTGATCCAAAAAATCTGCGCCTCGCCGGAATACCGGAAAGCCAAAATGCACTGGAAGACGGCTCACTCGAGAATTATCGTCTGATCAAAATGGATGTGACCAAAATGACCCGTTCTGCATTGGCAGACAGCGGGATGGGCACCAAAGAAATTGACCGGGCGAAAAATATGTTTGTTCTCGGCTTCCTCTATTGGATGTACAATCGCCCAATGGAACATACAGAGAAATTTCTCTCTGAAAAATTCGGGAAGAAGCCGGACATTCTGAAAGCAAATCTGGATGTGTTACGCGCCGGTTACAACTTTGGCGATACCAGCGAAGAATTTACCACCCGCTATAAGATCGAACCGGCCAAAATGGTTGCCGGAGTTTACCGTAACATTATGGGCAACCAGGCCACCGCCCTTGGACTGATTGCAGCTTCGCAGAAATCCGGTTTGTCTTTGTTTTGCGGAACTTATCCCATTACACCGGCATCCGATATTTTGCATGAGTTGTCGAGGCATAAAAATTTCGGAGTAAAAACATTTCAGGCGGAAGACGAGATCGCCGCTATATGTTCCACTATCGGCGCCAGCTTCGGAGGTTCACTCGGAGTAACGACTTCCTCCGGCCCCGGAATAGCGTTGAAAACAGAAGCGATGGGTCTCGCCCTCATGCTGGAATTACCGCTTGTGATTATCAACGTGCAGCGCGGCGGAC
>DAORHY010000171.1:0-7963 GCA_035438225.1 Bacteroidia bacterium | reverse complement strand
ATCAAGACCGGCAAGACGGGTGAGAGAAAGTGTTGTTGGGGCATAGATACAGGAACCATCATTCATGATGGCTGCAGCATTATAGTTGCCAGCCTGAGGATCGGTACAACCTGCCTGGGCAGAAGCCTCCGGAAGGCCAAACAATGAAAGCCCTGAGAGCAGCACCAAAAAAAACGTATGTAACGGGGAAGAAAACCGGTATTTCATTTCGGGACGCCTGATCAATGTTCGGCACACCCAATTTAAGGCAAACAGCCGGAATAAAAAAATATTTTGGCGACCTACAGATCCGGAGCGATGATAAACTCAATTTGAAGGGTGTAAACTCCGGGCCTGTAATTGAGCCCCGGGGCCAGTTTCAGATCCACTTTGAACTGGTAACACTGGGGATCAGTAGTATAACTCCCTGCCGTATTTGTGCCCGTGGGTGTCGGATCAGAACAATTAATATCTGCATCCGGACTAAGGTGATCTCCGATAATATCCAGTGTAGATGTTGCAATATCCTGCACCGGCACATATCCTGAAATGAGCGGCGTATTGCTGAGGTTGTGAACCCTCATTTGCAGAATGCTTACAGGCGGCAGACCATTTCCCGAGCTGGCATAATATTGTGCATTATCCCATGTACCGGGCGTTGTTGTCACTGCACCAGTATACAGATCCCACCCTGTACCTGTTGCTTCAACATTCACGGTGACCGCATTGGGGATGACGATTCCATTCACAAGCTTGGCCACCGTATTAAATGTGAACTCAACAGCCGGATCGGAAGCAAGAATTATATCCACCGACTGGGCGCCAGCTCTAAAGCTGAAAATTAAAAAGGCCACGGAGATGCAGGCGCCTTTTAACAACTTCAGTTTTTTCATTTGGAAATCTATCATCTATCGGAATTCGCCTTGTGTCGATTGATCAATACACTGAACAAATTGACAAGTTTTCTCTGATCTTTAGTTTACTGCAATCTTCAGGAAATGTTTCGGAACTTCTCTAAAATACAAAAGCAACCTCCTTGATTGAGGTTGCTTTTGATGCCGTGATCCCGGGCAGGAATTAAAGGTCTTCTGTAAGTGTGTACACAACTTCAAGGTCATAGAAGCCCGGTTGTGCATAAGGATTGGTAACCGTGAATGTTGCCGCTGCAACAGCCGGGTACTGTGTTGTGAGATCCGGAAAATTTGCAGGCACACCCGGTTTGATACGGTAGTGTACGAGGAATTTGTTCGTAAGCGGACTGGCAGTTGATGTCGCAGGACCATAGCTGCTGGCCACACCTTGTCCGAATTCACCGGCAAGGAACTGTGTGTTTAATGAAGGAGTCAGGGACGCAGTATTTAATCCTGCATTGCTGAAGAGCCCGATGAAGTTGTCAAAAGTCAAAGGAGCTGCTACAGCATTCGACTGGATGGATTGCATTTCCAGGATTTCAGAAGGTAAGGTGTTTGTACCATTTGTACCTGCACCATAAGCAATCTGTTGTGTCCAGAATTCTGTGCTGGGCTGGGCATACAAATCCCATGGAACAGTTGCTTCAACTTCCAGACGGGTTGCATTGTATTTCGTGATACCCACCTGATACTTTTGAATTGTATTAAAAACGAAATCTACCTGGGGTTCAGTAGTCATCGTCAGCTCCAGGATACCCTGAAGGTCCATAGTTACGGCAACATATTCCTGGTCGGAAAGCTGTGCTTTGATTTGTCCGATACTGAAGGTGCCGGCTATAGCAGTCAACAGTAATGTTTTTTGTACGATCTTTTTCATAAGCTAATTTTTAATTTTAATTATTAGGGTGATTTGAATACAAATAAACAACACCAGCAGAAATAAGGAGATCATAAAGAACCGATTCCTTACAGAAAATTTGATTATTCATAGTGAATCCAGATTTGAAGATTAATTGTATTGATGAATAAAGCATGCAGACCGCAGCTGGCCGCTTTGGATACTATATACTATAATGTATGTAGTATGGATAAGAATCAATCAAATGCCACACACAGGAATCTGACTCAACAATGACGGGTTCCTTAATTGACCTCCATTTGCAATTCAGCGGCCTGCACATTTTCACGGCTACCAAAATCCACGACACCGAGAACTGAATATTTTCCTTTTGACAAGGATTTTGGAACGGCAAATTTTATTTCACGACTTCCTCCGGGGAGTACTGTAAAGGCTACAGGTTTCAGGCGCTCTTCCTCTCCTGTCTGCAAATTGGTAAATTCAAGATAGGAAGCACAATCAAGAATTGCTTCTCCGGTATTGCGCATGTTTAGTACCAGGATTCGTCCGCGATCATCGTCAAATTTCACATCCTTAAAACTTTCTATTTCCGCACTTTTCATGGTCACCGAAGGCGGAGTCTGGAAAATGTGCGCGACAAACTGAAAGGTTTCATTTACACCCAGGCCAATAGCGCTTTTGTCATTCAGATCAGATGCTTTTTTCTCTTTCGTCAATTTAATGCGCATGGCTGCCCATTTCACCTTGTTGGCATCCGGAGAGGAAGGAACCTGTAACAGCACCTGTATTTTTTGTGTTTGTCCGGGCTCGATTTCAAAGAAGCTCGGTGTCGCACTCAACCAGCGGGAACAGGAATTGCTGCTTTCGCCTGCTTCCATAAAGCGGCTCTTCCCTTCAATCCCTGCAGGCTCAAAATCAGAAAACAGTACTGTGAAGGACTGACGTTGCGAAGAATTGTTGGTCACACTGATTTCCTGATTTTTGTATTCACCGATTCCCACTTTATAATAAAGCCTGCTCGGAGAAATTGAAACGCTTTGTGCGTTTGAAATTCCGGAACCAAGCAACAACAGCATTACGGTTCCGAATAGTGAATGGACTAAGGTGTGTAATTTAGTATTCATGATTAGATTTTTAATGGTCCTTGTTTAACGCAAAATCACTCCAGAGGTTTACTTATTTGATCAGCTCGCCGTCACTGTTAAATTTCTTAATGTCCATTTTTCTTCTTTTTTCAGCCACATTGAATGTCACACTGTAATTGTCGACCGGATGTGTAAGATCTATGCTCATTTTGTTTTGAACGAAAACGAATTTATTCCCCAACGCAGCGTCATTGATTGCCAGTGTATAAATGCCCATTGGGAGGAAAAGCGAAAACTGTCCATCGCGGTCGGTAAGACAGGAGAATGTTTTTCCGGATGAATCGATTGCCGTTACCCTGATTCGTGATAAATCCAGGATTGCTTCATCGGTTGAATACTTATCCCGTGAAATAAGAACAGATCCGTTCAGTTTAATGCCACGGCTCAAGGGCAGGTAGATTGTATTTTTTTTGTCAATCTGTATTTCAACACTGTTGACATCAAACCATTCACCCTGGTTGATTAATGGAGTGGCTTTCATGAGATACACTCCGGGTGTTACGTTATCATAATAAATCTGGCCTTTCATATCCGTCACAAAATCTTCCGATTGATCCCTGCCTACTGATAGTGTATCCGGACGATCGGTCGGCGGGCTCTTCAGACGAATGCTTACCAGCATGTTTTCCACACCTTCTTCATTGCCATCCTGCTTTCCATTTCCATTCAAATCCTTGAATACAATTACCCGTACACTGCAGAATTTTTTTCCGGGGATCGGAATTCCGATTTGTTTCTTGACCCCAAAACCCATGTTCAGTTCCTGTGCGCTCAGCTTTTCAAACGGGGCGCGGGTTTGCAAATCATTCAACAACGGATTTTCACCCTGTGAATTGCTGAAGAAAGAAGCATAGACTGAAAAGCGGAAACCGCTCTTCGTATAATAAAAGAGTTCCGGCCGCAGCCGGAAGTTGAATTTTTTATAAAACGTTTCGTACCGGATATTGCTTGTTGTTGTGAGCAGGTATTTTCCTTCCCCAAACCAATAATCGTAAGAAGCATTGGCATGAACCGTCTGTGGATTGATGCGGTGATGTACAAAACGCAATTGTTCTGCTATCTGGTTAGGCCCGAAGAAATAGCGGACATTCACAAAGAATTTTTCCCACCTCGCCAGAACGCTGACACGTGCAAGGAAAAAAGAAGGCAGATCGTAATCGGGTAAGTGAGCATAACCCATGAATAAAGTTGACGACAATTTACCTGTACCTGAATTCCGGACACTGTATTCAAATCCGGAACCGATGGTATTCACCCGAAGTGTCATGTTCTCTTCCTGCATGTACATTGGTTTTATTGCTGCCATGGATCCGGGAGACGTGATTCCATACCGCAATTCATAACGATCCGAACGGATGTTATTTCCGGACTGAAGTATGCCGTTAATATAAAAGGAAGGTTGCTGCCTGAAATTATGTGTGGTGAATGCGAGATTGTTCCGTGGATTAAACACATACGAAGTACGTGTTGAATACATTTGTATTCCCCTGGCCAGGGAATAATCGGAAGAACCCTGCATAGTAGAAGCAGTGAAACTCAGCTTCCTGGTGCTTCCGGTGTAACTGAAATCATAACCATAACCCGGATGGCTGGCACCGTTGCCGGAAAGCGGACTCCATTTTTCCACACTATAACCTCCGCCCGCAGAAACCTGGTGGTGCGGACTGATTTTCCAGCTTGCAAAAGTATTTGCAAGACTATTGGTTACATTCAATGCAGTATTTTCCTGCTGACTTAAATAATTGCTCCAGGTAATATTTTTCAATTGCAGGCGATGGTAAAACCCATACCCTTCAGAGATATGTGACCGGAAGAAGTTCGGTGACCTCACAATCATCGCCCCTACTGTATTCTTTCCAATGGTGTAAGAACCTTTGAATCCCCGGCCGGTAAGCAAACTCCTGCCCCATCCGTTTACCTCACCGGCTTCCAGTGTCATCCGGCTGGAAAAATACCCGATGTAATGGTTTGTGCCCAGGTAACTGTTTTCATCTAAAAAATTTGTGACAAATACAGACTGTAGTCTGTAATTAAGAAATCTGTCTTCGCCAAATACCGTACTGCCGTAGGCGTCCAGGGCGAGTGTGGTTCCATCCGAAAGTACATCGTAAACATTTGCTTCAAGTGTGAGCGGAAGAGCCGTATGTCCGAATTCATTTTTTTGTCCCCGGTTGCCTACACGGTTAAATTGCACATTGCTTGTCCAGCTCTGATTGTTCAACCCGGAGGTACTCCTGGCAATCAGCTGGATCGGAAAATTTTCCCTCGGGCTGAAAGGCAAACCGGCTCCGTCTTTTTTCCCCGCAAATTGATTTTTATCCGCAATCCGGTGAACTGTGAAAAGTAAAGTTGTATCCGCACCAACCGAAAGCGGAACAGTGAATGACAACAATGCCGGCTGATTGTTCTCCGGAGAAAACAACTGCAGATGACGATCCGGAAGCATGGTGACACGAATATTTTCTTCTGCATTCCCAAGGTTCTGAAAACGAATCCGGAAACCGCTTGAATCGACATTGTTCACGAAATAAATTTGTTTCTGGGGAACGAATGCTTTCCATTGTGAATTTGCCCGGATATCTACATACCAGTTTTGCGCAGCGAACTGCAATCCTTTGTCAGAAACAAGGAGGATGGTGATGATGTAACTTGTTCCGCCTTTTGAAAGCTTGTGAGGGATCACACGAACCGGAAGAAAAACTGAATCATTGGTATTCAGATTGATTTCACGATCCTGGGAACCGAGCAATTCCCATCCTGCAGGCAGTGAAAAATCCAGGTGAAAACTAACCGGCCTGCCAGTAAAATTCGCCACTTTCAAAACATTCGATGCAACTTCGCTGGCTTCCTGCACCGTGTTGTTTCTCACCAGCGCTGTCTGGATCCCGTAAGATGCAGCTCCTGCCTTCACCCAACAAAATAACAAGCCTGCTGTCACCCAAAGGTGGCTGAGGCTGAGCAATTTGCGGATTAAGGCTTTTATGTGCATTCTATACTAATAACGCACAGTACGCTTCAACGATACTATAAAGTGATGCCTTAGCTTACATTTTTTATGTTATTCTGGAGGGTGCATGAAGAATTCAAACTGATTGCATAAATAAATGAATGATTTTTAAAAGTGTAAGGAGAAGCCTCTTTTTAACAAAACTGCTTTTTCAATAATCATTTTTTTTGAGAACGAATGCGATAAATTTGTTTTTGTGCTCGAAATGGATGAGACAAAAAGTATTCAAGTTCTTGTAACAATTATCAGGAATTAAAAAGAGTTATTCCCCGGTGATCTACTTGAAAAAAACACACTTGAAACATTTCAGGTTTGCACCTTGAATTCCGGAATGTAACAACCTTGCCAGCACCTTTTGTCCACTCGCAAATACATTTGAAAAACACTTCAGGAATCGCTACTGACATTTTTCCTTTCGCTTATTTCATCCAATTTTTTTTAACCTGGAAATTTCCGGTATCAGCGCACAACATCAAAAACAGGTATTCAGAAGTGCCCTTCATTGAATAAAATATTTTTCCCTGACCCTAACTGAAACAACGTTTTGAATCCTGCTGTCAACCTGTCCCTTTTAATGGCATCTATCCAGACATCAACCCGGCCTTTTCAGTCAAAAGAAAAATGACTTCTTCCGGATCTACATTGTAAAAAATAATAAAAGTGAACCCAAGCTTAATCAGCACCGCTTTTCCGATGCCGTTCCGGGTCAATTTGTTTACTTAAAAAAGATTACATCCGGACGCGGTTCAACTCATCTTACCAGAGTGACATGCCCGATGAAACGATGCTTTGTTCCTTTAAAATCCACGGCATCAATAACGTATTCATACACATCATTCTGACAAAGGGTATTGTTTCTATAATAGGTTCCGTCCCAGGGTTCCTGCATGCTGTTCGAATGAAATATTTCCAAACCCCAGCGGTCGATGATCCACATTTCATAAGAGCTGATTCCCCTGCCGCTGGCAATGAACCCGTCATTCACTCCATTCCCGTTAGGAGTAAATGCATTGGGAACATAAATGGTGAATATTTCTTCCACATGAATCTGCCTGTAGGTCGTGTCCGGACAGGCTCCATCGCTTGTCACAATGAGTTGAATAGTATATGTTCCGCTATCGGAATATACGTGTGTTGGATTTGCCACCAGGCTATCCGTTGTTCCGTCACCGAAATCCCAGTTCCAGGTGATTGCATCGAGGCTGTTGTCGATGAAGTTGATGGATGGATTAAATATTGACACATCATCATTACTGGGAGAAAAATCTGCTACCGGATAACCATACACTGTGACAGCATTGTTGACAAGCAAGTTTGAAGTGCATCCTTCCGGCGAGACCACTGTGAGTTCAACGTCGTATTGACCGGGTTGGGTATAGACGTGAACAGGCGCAGTATCGTTGGAAAATGTATGATCGCCCAGATCCCAGGAATACACCGAGCCATTTTCCGCAATTGAATAATTGTGAAAATCCACGGCTACCGGTGTGCAACCTTCAATGGTATGCGGAAGAAACTGAACTTCCGGTAAAGGATAAATGACAATGTCAACCTGATCAGTCACCGGCGGACTACAGCCGTCGCGAAGGGTGACAACGAAGGAAGAATCATTAACAGGAGAAACAGTTGCTGTCGCAGTACTGATGAGACTGTCGTTCCAGCTGTAAAAATAAGGCCCTCCATTCCCTCCGTATCCTGATGCCTGGATCAGAGCGTTACTTCCTTCGCACAGGGCAACATCGTCGCTGGCCTCTACATGAAGCGGAGGAAACACCGGCAGCAGGACAACCTGCGGATCAGCCGGACAATTGAACACGTCTGTTACAGTAACGGTATAGGTCGTAGTTGTTGCCGGGGATGCAAGTGATGTTGCAGTTGTATTGCCCGTACTCCAGCGATAGGAATTGGGCTGTGTTCCTCCGGAAACATTCCCCGCAAGGCCAGATGACTTCCCGATACAAATTCTATTCGGCTGACCAATCTGAAGAGACAAAGGTGCAGCCTGGTTTATATTTACATACGCCGTGGCGGTACAGCTATTCCAGTCAGTCACTGACACAGC
>DAORHY010000170.1:0-7989 GCA_035438225.1 Bacteroidia bacterium | reverse complement strand
GGGAGTTTTAGCACTAAACTTCATTCGGAGAACTGAACTTCCACCTTGCACAAATGTGTCTGCGAAGCACGGAACCCCCGCTATCGCAAACCCCTTGTTAGCGGCTGCTGTTCTCTCTGTCGTGAAGTCCGTCATTTGATATATTTTAGTCCAGTTGGTTTGTCAGTCAGTTTGAAAAATGGAACTTGTGATAAAATTAAAATTACTCCTGATGATGCTCGTCCAACATAATTTTGGTTGATGTAGTCACGAGTAATTGAGCCGTCTGCCAGAAGTTTGTTGATTGCTTGTTTAAATATTTCAACTTTAATTTTCCCTTTGTTTCCGTTTGAGGTTAAGCGTTCAACTTCACTCCAATTTACTTTCAAAATTTCGTTTGTTTCTCCGTTGTCTCTTGTCAAGGTTTTGCCCTGTAAGGGAATGATATACTTTTCCCAAATGCTGTCAAATGTTTTGTCCCCTATTGATGTTTTTTTTGTTGTCGGCACGAAAGAACTGTCAATGTAGAGAACCTCAATTTTTAGTTTACTCGCTACTTCTTGTGCGTCTGTCAATAATGCTCCGTCAGTCGCAATAACAGCTTTGGTGCAATCAAAGTAGTCTTTAGCACCGTGCAACTCCATAACCATTTGTCGGTTAATCTTTCTTGTCCCGCCACCATACATTTTTACTTGAACTGCTACTTTCTCTTTTCCTTTAATTGCAAAAACATCAACTCCATAGTCGCCAACGTATGAATTCGTTTTAGCTTCATAACCTTTGTTGCGGAAGTGTTCGCAAACTAACTCTTCAAATTGTCTTGGGTTCATTAGTCCTTTAAGTTTGCAAACGGTCGGCAACCGAAAGTTTTTACAAATTGTTGAATAAGGTCAGCTTCAAATTCTCTTGGGTCAGTCGTCAGTGCTTTCCAACAAACTAACAAGTCCTTTGAATACTTTAATTGCCAAATAAGTCTGCCACCGTAATGTCCGATGTTTTTACCCTGTCCGAAACCAAAGTATTGTCGCAGCCGTGATTTGAGTGAAGTCGCTTTGCCGATGTAAACAACTTTTGTGTTGTCAACCCAATTTGATTTTAGCTCTGTCAATGAAACATTGGGATTTTTACCCTTAAAGTGTCCGCCCGAACCAATAGTCAAAAAGTCTGCTGGTTTGTTGTCAGCGTTAAGAACAAGGTAAACTCCGTTACTGTCGGGAAGCATTGAACTGTCAAGGAACAGGTCGCTCATTTTTTTGAAGCCAGTGAAGCCCGCTTTTTTTATTTCGTCAATGTCGTTAAAGGTCATATTGTTTGTCTGTTAAGTGTCCGTTGTGTCGTCAGCTACAGTTGCCGCTAACAAGTAAATATACGACACTTCGATAAAATACTTATAAAGATAAACGGCTTTTTTGAGAAGATTGAGTGCAGGTATTTGAGCAGCCACTTTAGTACAAAATTTACCTAAGGTGACGTTAGGAAAGGGGAGTAGTTGGCCTCCCGCTTCGCATGGTATTACCCCTTTTAAAAGCCAACCGCCTTCGAAGCCGTGACATATCTTGCGCAGCGGGGGACACAAGATTTTGGAAATCCTGCACAGCGGGGTGGAATGTCTGTTCAAATAAATATGTATCTTTCACAGCCGGGTACATCCCTCACATCAGAAAATGTATTGTGCGATTCAGAAATAAATCTAATATTTGCAGTCATTGCCCGCAAACGAATTTTGCATCGAAATATTTCTCAAATTTATAATCTAAATAAAATTGATCAGGTACTTAGAATACCTTAACCGAACTTTTGAATTAAAGATTGTCTAAAATCAAATACAATGAAATCACTAAAGAAATTCCGTCTTGTTCACTTCTTGTTTTTATTTATCGCACCGTCTATACCCGCCGAAGCGCAGGTGCCAGTTTCAGCAGAAGTTGCTGTTGCAAAAAGTAAGCAATCAGAAATTTCAGAACAAAAGAATCATTCATTGCCAAAAATATCGGACGATCGTCTTCTTGCATTGAATTTGACACTTTCCGGAAGTGCGAAAATAGTTGAAACGAAATCTACCTCCGTTTATTCACCCGCGCTCTTAAAATTTCTGGCCCGCCTAACTACAAAGCAAAGATTAACATTGCAACAACTTCTGGATGCCGGTATCGTAACGGAAGATGAAGTATTAAAAACTGATGGGAAAGCCGCCGCATTGAAAATTCTTATTCAGGGAGCGTGGAGGAGACACGAACTTGAATTGGCTATTGAAGCCTCACTTGCCAGCGGTATAATAAGTAAAGATCAAGTTGCAAAGGCCAGGAAAGAACCTCAGTTTCTCAAAGATCTTTTAAGGATTTCTGCGAACGGTCAGCTTCTTGGACTTAACGAATCCGAAATTAAAAAAGCCAGTGATGCATATACTGCACGTGGTGGTGCCGTGGGCCGAGCTGCTGCTGAAAAAGTATTGATTGGTCAGACTTTTAATTCGCAATTTGGAATTGGGCTTCCGGACAATGCTTTTAACGCCTTTCCAAATCCGCGTACCCTCTTAAATGTCTTAGCAGATTTTCAATTAACCGGGCTGTCTGATAAAGCTGCTGTCAGTGCATTAACCGACCCTGCATTTTTCAATAAAGTGAAAGCACAAGGTACGCAACAGGCAGTATTATCGGTGATCTATGCGAATGATCCCGGGAGCCCATTGTTTGCCGGTGCAAATGCTGTATGGCAAAATAATAATGGAAGATTCCAAAGAACAGGCAGTAGTACAATTGGGGGAAAGGCTACAAGTGGGACAAGCAGTACTAAACAGACAGGATCTACTTCTACATCTTCTCAAGGGAGTTCCGGCTCATCAGGGAATAGGAGTTCAAATAATTCAACCAGGTACGATCCGAATGTTTGGACAGATGCCGGAACAGGCATAACAGGGAATAAATCTTCAGGTTCATCCGGGACTTCTTCAGGAAGTTCAGGTTCAACCGGATCGGGTACCGGGTCGACTGGATCCTCTGGGACCGGTAGTACAACAAGTGGTACGGGATCAGGAGGAAGTTCATCAAGTGGTTCAAGTGGAGGAACCGGTTCAGGGACTTCTACCGGTAATACAACGGGCAATGAGACGACCAATTCCGGAGGTTCTTCAACCGGAAGTTCAGGCGGCTCATCCACGGGAAGCCAATCCGGTAGTAGCACAACTTCCGGATCTTCCTCTGCTTCATCAGGAAGTACGAATCAAGCCAATCACGGAGGACGACGGTATATGGGTACAGATTCTGAAAAGAACTCGGATGGAACTACGACAGTAGTGAGTTATTTTTCAGATGGAAGTTATGTTGAAGGAGTTTACGATAGTAAAGGCAATCAGGTATCCCGAACTGAAGTGGCCGGTGGAAATTCAACATTAGATGACTCAGGAGAGGATGCAACAATTACATACATACCACCTGAAAATGAAGAGGACAATTCAGGAGCAGATGCTAAAATGAGTGGAGATCCTGCTGATCCGGACAGTTACAGAGATCCTAAAATAGCGGGACTTATTTCCGGAATTGTTTCAGAATTAATGGCAATGCAATTGTATGTTCGGCAGGCAAAAGCCGGAGGGGCAATCGATCCGGGAAGAGGTGATGCGGTTCAGTTTACACGAACGAAAGGACTTGTGATACCGGATAAACTTTTTGGCCTGCTTGTCGGAGAAGATCGGCGTGGAGGAGATGGCCGGACTCCGTATCAATCCGTCGGCGATCCTTCATTGTTAAGAGCCAAAGATCCGGGAACGATTGATCCTGATAGAAATAAATAATTGTCATGTATCATAAATATGGTTTACGTATTTATGTACTCATCCATGTTTGCATATTTGAGATGGCGGAATTTTCTATCTAAGTAGTACCAGATCTTTATTCAAAACAGACCTTATTTCATCTTCAGATAAAAAATCTACTTGTACTTGTTTGTACAGAGGTAATCTGTTTTAGGAGCAATTTCTAAACCGAAATTTGAAATTAATTTCTTTTTAGTATTGATAACACAATATCTGACAATCACTGTCGGAAAGAAAAAATCAACTCCGATGGTTTGTTCCGGCATTTCGTAATAAATACGATCGATAAAATTATAACAGTTTTAGCATATCCACTGAAGCGGAGCAGATGTGCTGCGAAATGGATAAATATTTTTTCAAAATTGCATCCAACCCGAATTCTGTGATTATTGTTTTTCAGCAATAAAATAATCTGCATTTCCCGGATTGATTTACCAGAATAAAACTCCGAAGGAGTGAAAGTATTGTAGAAAGAGTAAAAGGGAAATGTTTGGAGGATAGACCGGCCTTTTATAATTGAATCCTGCCAAATGTGTTTGAAGAAAGTAATAAAGATGGCAGGCAAGAGTAATGGTTCAATTCGCCTTTAATTTAGAAATGTCATAGTGAGAAAAAAAGCATGGGCCTCCGAATTGAATGGGTTGACCGATCTGTAGGCTTTTTGTTAGCGGTGATTGGATGACTTAGTTTTTGGTAAACCAGTCGTTTTGAGATTACGATTAGCGTCCTCCAACTTTTCCGGGAAAAGTACTTTCGTAGCAAGTTTATCAAGCGTCTTGTTAATTTTGACGATAGGAGTTTTGGATTTATTTAATTCTTTAACTGTCATGTTAAGACAAATTTACTGTTTTTTTCTCTTTATTAAAAATGCTTCATAATCGATGCCTTTCCGGAAATTATGCCACTGACTATCTTTTAAACCAAATACTTCAAAGTCTTTTTTGATTTCAAGCAAATTATTTGTTATTCCGATCCTATAAAGTCTTGTTCGTGCATTATTACTTCCTTTAGCGTAAATCCATGCGTCAGGATACTTACTTGTGAAGGCATAAACTGTAGAAGCAACAGTCGCCAAAACTTGCCGGCTATCACCATTATTAGTTATAACAAGGTCGCTAATTTCTCCTGTTTTTTCATTTTTGTCGCCAAACCCCAGATTATAAACATTTTTCAAGTTGGTTTCGGTGTATTGAACAATCTTTACGATTCTTCCTTTTGGTCCCAGACTCACAAATTCAAAGAGTAATAAACTTCTATCTGATTCCAGCTGATATTTTTGATTTTTCATATGGAAAAAGTGGATAAGGAATATTACATCTTTACGATCCCACCGGATGAAGCAGAGCTGGTCTCCTTAACACTTTTGGTTTTTACAGATCTTCAAATTACACCCATTCACTTCAGTGACACAACCAATAAAAGCTGGAAAATATATTGAACAGAATTTCTGATTCTCCGAACACTGATTCGTTTTATTAAAAGATTTCGTAGTTGTTGGAAAACCAATTTTCAACATTATTTTGATTCATCTAAACTTTTTGGATGTACAAAATAAGCTGGTTCCTCAGCAATAGGAATAATATTTCAAGTGCGGGAATTTATAGTCTGTTTATCCCTTTTCAACCAAAAAGAAAAAACTCCGGAGGAGTTCAGGCATTGTAGATAGAATTGAGGGGAAATGTTTGGAAGATAGATCGGCGTTTTAAAATTGAATGCCAGAAAATACTTTTGTCGAAAGTAATGTTGTGGGGGTGATATTTGAAATGGTTTTTGCACCTTGAATTTAGCAATACGATGTTGTTGGCGAGATTGTGCGAAGCCTCATTCCGCCCCGGCCGTTAATTAAAGGTTCCCTGTAAACGTATCGCCACCCACCAACGCGTCGGAATGTCCTTGCGCACGGGCTTTCACACAATATTCCGACGAGCGGGGGTTTTTACAAGTGATTGTTAAAATCGACCTGATTAAAATTATAATATACTTATCCCAATCCCCTTCAAATAATTATAAGTCGAATCATAGTACTCCGACTTCCTTGTATGATCCTCGACATTTCCTTCCGGGATAACGATGACCATACCTTGTCTTGCTCTAGTGAGGAGGACGCGATATGCATTGATGAGATATTTTTTTCGATCTTCGTTATGAATGTTTTGCCATTTATTGCCTTTGAAGGCAAACGTTTTCCAACCTTCATTTGAAAATCTTAAATCTCCATCCCAAGTAACACAAGAATAATCCAGTTCAAGGCCTTGGACGTGAAACTCGGTGGCTACGTCTTCAAGATAAAAGGAAGAACGAACATCGTCCTTACCATCCAAGAACCAATTCACCGGATTCATGGGAGAGCGCACATCAATTGCAAAAGGTTTCAAACGCTGTGCTTGTGAGGAAACAACTATACCATATCTTTCACTTCCTCTTGCTTTTTCTTTGAGCCAGTGTTTCGCTTTTGTTAAATTTCGTGTCAGAACGATTGGGTAATTGTCTCTAATCTTGTCAAGGGTGCGTCTTGCATCGTCCTTTTTAATATCTAAAATGTTCTTAACAAATAGCGAAAGATTTTCAGCTCGAAACGAACGCATAGAAACTTCAAGATGTAAATCTTTATTGAAGTTGACGGTTGAGGTTTCTTCTAGTTGTTTGATAGCGTCTACTGCAGAATATTCTGAATCCGTAAGGTTGGGAGAGATAAACACCTTCCAATCAGAAAATGTGTTTTTGATCGCGTTGAGCCATTCGGATATACCAGCTTCTCCGGTATTGATCTCTTGTCCACCACCTACTAAGCAGACAATGACTGCCCAATCTTTATGTCTATCAAGACAAGAGATTAAAAACTCAGGTTCAGAAAACTTGAAATCATGTTGATTCTTTTTCTGACGCATGAATTTAACGGTTTGCTCCTTATTCCATGCTCTTTGCGCTTCATCAAAGATGGCAACATGGTCATAAGGTGCTTCTTTACTTACTAAATAAGCATCTCTGTAGTGATGAATTATTTGTATAAAGGATTTTACCGCCTGTTTGGCGTCCTTTTTTGTAATCTTTTTTAGAGCTTCTTTTTCTCTTTTAACTTTATCTCGTGTTAATGCTTCTTGTAAAATGGCCACAAGCGGAGCATTTCCGGAAAGATAAACACTTGTATTTCCTTTCTCTTGATCCAAGTGTTGAGTAGCTACCTTCAAGCCTACTAATGTTTTACCCGCGCCAGGCACACCGGTCACAAAGCAGATTATCTTTTGTTGATGCTTTTTCGCGTCATCAATTATTTTGGAAATGGCAGAGGTTGTCGCGGTAAGGTTTTTTGCTTCGGCATCACTTCTCGTGATATCTTCTACTGTGTGATTGTTATATAAAGAAACGGCGGCTTCAACAATTGTTGGAGTAGGCGAATAAGTACCTGTTTCAAATTGTTCTCCTGAAATGGGAATACGACTTTTAGTGTATTCTAAACAACTTTGTATTGCTTGTCTTAAACCTTCTTTACCAATTTTGATTGGAATCAATAGGTGATCGTTGTGAGATGTTGTTTCAATTTTAATATCAAAGTGTTTTACTTCCGTTGCAATTAGAATTGGAACAAGAACGGCAGTATGACTAGGCTTATGAAAGTTTTTCAGATCGAGGGCATAATCCCACACTTGTTCAATTTCGTATTGAAGAAACTTGTGTTGACCAACCTTAAATTCTATAACGAAAACCACATCTTCTATGATTACTATGACATCCACTCTTTTCCCCATTCGTGGAATGGAGAACTCAAAAAATATCGTTCCTTGGTAATCCTTCAGAGCATTTTTCAAAATGGGAATTTGCTCTTCCCAAGATTTGTTTTGATTTTGAGTAGAATCGAATTGATTCGCACGCGTAATTGTACCGATTATTTCATCGGTATTTTTCTGTAGAAAGGAATGAATAGTGTCTTTGTAAAAGTAATTGAGCATGTAGCGGCGTGGGCTTGAGGGTAGAAATCTAAGGCAACAAAATAAAGTTTGGTAAAGGGTTTAAATAAATTCTAATAGTCAACTCTGTGCAGTTTGTTGAGATCTAAAACTCCTTGATTGATAAAGGAAGATCTTTTATCTGTCCTTGAATATTATAATGTTTGAATGTACAGGATTTTGGAAATCATGCGCAGCTGAGTAGTGGCGAAAAGGGCTAAAAATCAAATTTTTCAGCCGTTTTTCCGCCAAATC
>DAORHY010000169.1:0-8025 GCA_035438225.1 Bacteroidia bacterium | reverse complement strand
CAAGCCATCAAAGGGATGGGAAAAGCCTGCAGGAAATTCCAGACCCCGGTTACCGGAGGGAATGTGAGTTTTTATAATCAGAGTTCGGATGAAGGACCTGTTTTCCCGACACCGACGATCGGAATGCTTGGCGTAATGGAGAATAAAAAGCACCGGATGACTTTGAATTTTAAAACGGAAGGGGATAGTATCTTCCTTATCGGTGAATCCGTAAATGATATTTCCTCATCGGAGTATTTGTATTCTTTCCATGGAGTCCGTCAATCACCGGCTCCACATTTCGACCTCGATACAGAATACAAAGTACAACAGGTTGTTAAAACACTGATCCGAAAAGGACTGATCGAGTCCGCGCACGATGTGTCTGACGGCGGATTGTTCATCTGCCTGGCGGAATCCGCGATGCCGGAAAATCTTGGCTTTGCCATTGAAACCGATTTCGATTGCCGTGCCGATGCTTTCCTGTTTGGCGAAGCGCAAAGCCGGATTGTGGTTTCCGTAAATCCCGATAAGCTGGATGATTTTGTGGATGCACTGGCATCCTATGATGTTGAGTTTTCAAACCTCGGCACTGTCACCGGTGGAGAAATCCTGATCGACGAACAATCTTTCGGCACCATTGAGCAGGCAAAAGAACTATACAACTCATCCCTGGAAAAACTTTTTGCTCATTAATTTACGGAAGGATTTCTGGTCCGCCATCCGGGATATTCAGGTTGCGCCGTTGACGTCAAAGAGGCATGGGGACTATCGTTCAGCGTGCCTGCCCTGCATTCTCCATGCTCAAAAAGAATAGCACCATTGGGTCAGTCAGACTCCGCTGTTGTTACTATCATCCGTCAATGGGGGGACTTCCGTTCATTGTACGGCCCAATGATAGCATTTTCAAACACGGCATCACCCGGTATGGCAATTCTCCCGATCGGGAATTATTTTTTTGAAGAGCCTCTGGAAGACTTTATGGAATGTTGATTTTTTATACAAAACGATCGTATCGTGAAAATACATTGTGTGTTTCAAAAGATTGCAATTCCGGAACATTCCAACTTGAAAATTCGCCTTGTAGAGGTGAATTATTAATTTTTCCTTAAAAAACAGGGGAATAAATATTCATGCAATAATTAACCCTCCATTCAAAATATTATATTTGTTTTCAGGCGAAAATTCAATGGATCAAAATTGCTCGTTCTGTTTTACCCAATTTGTTCCGGAACAACAGATTCGATTTTAACAAAAGGTATTTGTACTGATCATGTCAGGAGTGAAGAAAGCGACTGTGAAAAAGGGGGCAGGTGTGTCGCAAAATAAATTCGTTCAAAAAAATCAGGGGCTGGAGAAAAGCAAATGGTGGTGGATTGGCATTCTGCCCTTGCTTCTTTTTGCATATCTGGTTTATACCCCGGCCTTGAAAAACTCCATTACATCATGGGACGATTCTAATTATATCGTTGAAAACAAAGACATCCAATCTTTGGACAAGGATTTCATCAGGAAGAGTTTTGCCTTGCACTCGGGTTATGTGATGGGGAATTTTCATCCGGTTACGATGATTTCTTATGCCCTTGAATATAAATATAGCAAACTGAATCCGCGCACCTACCATCTGACGAACGTGATTCTTCATTTGCTGAACGGAGTACTTGTTTACCTCTTCATCTGGTTGCTTACCGGCCGGTTACTGGTGACCATCATTACAGCGGCTCTTTTTCTTCTTCATCCGATGCATGTCGAGAGTGTTGCCTGGATTTCAGAACGAAAGGATCTCCTGTATTGCCTGTTTGAAATGGGAGCATTGTCTGCCTACATTGCATATGTAAAAAAAGGTAAATTCATTTTTTACCTGTTCTGCTTCGTGCTTTTTATACTCGCACTGCTGAGCAAGGCAATGGCGGTTGCAATGGTAGGGTTGTTGCCTTTGTTGGATTTTTATTTTAACAGGAAACTCAGCCAGGTTAAAGTCATCGCGGAAAAAATACCTTTTTTAATTGTGGGCATTATTTTTGGATTGATTGCTATCGAAGCGCAGAATGAATTTGAGGCTATCTACACAGACATACGGCCGCTGTCCGACCGTTTTCTGTTTGCCGGTTACAGCTTCATTACCTACCTCTGGAAAGCTTTCCTGCCAATACACCTTTCCTGTTTCTATGATTATCCGGCAAAGGGAACCTATTCATGGTATCTGCTTTATGTCTTCCTGTCAATTGGATTGTTCCTGCTGGCTATTCTTTCTTTGAGAAAAACGAAAAAGATCCTTTTTGCATTCTTGTTTTTCACATTCAGCATTGCCCTGGTGCTTCAGCTGATACCTGTTGGCGGTGCAATTCTTGCTGAACGGTACACGTACATTCCTTACATTGGAATATTTTATTTGATCGGAGAAGGCATTTGTTACCTGAGAGACAGGCGAGCTGTTCCGGCATATAAAAACTGGTATTCTGTCAGTACAGTGGCATTGGTGGTCTTTGTAATTCTGATCAGTTCCGCCTCCAACAGCCGATGCAAAGTATGGAAAGACACCATTAGTATCTGGGATGATGTACTCCGTCAGGATCCTAATGTCATCAAAGCCTATGGCGGGCGCGGAGATGGGTACAATGATCAGCAGCGGTACCCTGAAGCGATTCGTGATTTGACGAAAGCTCTTGAAATGAAAACAGATTACGCGGAGGCATATTACAATCGCGGACTGTCCTATTATTTTATGGCAAAGCAAAACCAGGACAGCGGTAATATGGCCGAAGCGCAGCGGTATTATGAGCTTTCCATCCGGGATAACAGTTCAGCCATTCACTATCAACCGAATCTTGCACGTGCCTATTACAATCGTGCCGGAAATTACTTCCTGCTGAAAAAGTATGATCTGGCCTTATCCGATGCACTCAAAGCAAAAGAACTGGGGATGGAAGTAGATACGGCTTTTATTGACCATTTGGAACAGCAAACGAAAGCGAAATAATGAATCAGAAATCCCGGGTATTTTTCAGCAGTAAATAATTCCATCCTGTTTGAAGTGAGCATGGAAAATGACGGAGTGCAGGTATTAAAAATCCGGTTGATCGGGATCTTTTTTCTCAATCGATTTCTGTAAATAAACCTATCGCTTTTCTCTTTTCAAAAAAAACATCACCTTTATCCTTCTCTACTGGTTACAAAAATATTCAGATGAAACGATTACTCCTCTCAATTTGCACTTGCTTTCTGGCGACACTCCTTCAGGGCCAGACGACGGTAAATCCAACTCCTGCAAAAGAAAGGATGGAAGGAATTGCAAAGAGAAATTCACTCCGGGAGAAGTCCTTTTTTAACAATATCAATTTTCGAAATGTAGGCCCCACGATCATGAGCGGGAGAGCAGTGGATGTGGATGTGAATCCCGATGATCCTGCAGAGTTTTATGTTGCCTATGCATCCGGAGGCCTCTGGCACACCCTAAACAACGGGCAATCATTCGAGCCGCTTTTCGACCATGAGGATGTACTGACCATTGGCGATATAGCAGTGGATTGGAAAACCAGGATCCTATGGGTGGGAACGGGGGAAGTGAACAGCAGCCGCAGTTCCTATTCCGGTACCGGCGTATATGTCAGTACGGATTCTGGAAAAACCTGGGTGAATAAAGGGCTGGAGGAGTCGCATCACATAGGAAGGATTTGTCTGCACCCCTCCAGATCCGGGACAGCATGGGTGGCCGTGCTTGGCCATCTTTATTCTCCGAACAAAGAACGCGGAGTTTTTAAAACTGTCGACGGGGGAAATACATGGAAACAGGTTCTTGCACTGGATGAAAATACCGGTGCTGTTGACCTCGCCCTTGATCCGTCCAATCCCGATGTCCTCTATGCGTCCATGTGGCACCGTGAACGCAGGGCCTGGAACTTTGTTGAGAACGGAGCATCCTCCGGTATTTACAAAAGCACAGACGGCGGTGAACACTGGGACTTGCTTACCCGGGAAGGTTCCGGATTTCCTACAGGAGAGGGCATTGGGAGGATTGGCCTGGCAGTGTACCCAAAGAACACAAAAATAATTTATGCTGTTCTCGATAATCAGGGCAAGAGAAAGGATGATGAAAAGTCAGATACGTCAGTTCTGGTGGTGAAACAATTGAAAGATATTTCAAAGGAGAATTTTCTTGGGTTGAACGATGATAAACTTGAAAAATTTCTGCGCCACAACGGATTCCCGGAAAAATATTCAGCAGCGACAGTGAAGGATCTGATCCGGAAAGATTCAATCCATCCTTCGGCCGTTGTCGATTACCTCAACGATGCTAACAACTCACTTTTTGATACGCCCATCATCGGGTCAGAAATCTACCGGTCAGAGGACGGTGGAAAAACATGGAGCAAAACACACGATGGTGTGCTGAAAAAACTGTTTTATTCCTATGGTTATTATTTTGGACAGATTTCAGTTTCTCCGTTTGATGACAAAAAAATTCTGGTCTGTGGCGTTCCCTTAATATTGTCTGTTGACGGCGGAAAAACATTCAAATCCATTGACGGTGACAATACGCACGGGGACCACCATGCGGTGTGGATGAGTAACAGGAAGGATAAACACATGATCATTTGCAACGATGGCGGATTAAATATTACCTACGATGATGGTGCACACTGGTTCAAAGCAAACACCCCTGCAGTCGGACAGTTTTACTCAGTGGAAGTAGACATGGAAAAACCCTACAATGTTTATGGTGGTTTGCAGGACAATGGAGTCTGGACCGGGCCTTCCACAAATACAAATTCAACAAGCTGGCTGCAGGAAGGAATCTATCCATTCAAATTCATCATGGGAGGCGATGGAATGCAGGTGCAGGTTGATACGCGAGACAATGCAACGGTTTATACCGGTTTCCAGTTTGGATATTATTATCGCCTGAATAAAAATGACCAGAATATTTCGCTTCCGGTTAAACCTGAAAACGATTTGGGTGAACCGAATTTTCGTTTCAACTGGCAAACGCCGATCTGCCTTTCACGTCACAACCAGGACATCTTGTATCTCGGCTCAAACCGTTTTCACCGTTCCATGAACAAAGGAGAAGCAATGAAAACCATTTCCGGTGACCTGACGCATCACGATAAGACCGGTGATGTCCCTTTCAATACGATCACTTCTATCAGTGAATCACCAACGCGGTTTGGTTTGCTCTATGCGGGTACGGATGATGGTTATGTATGGTCAAGCGCTGATGCCGGCTATACCTGGAAAAAGATTTCGGATGCACTTCCGCAAAATTTATACGTGAGCAGGGTTGTGGCTTCCGTACATAAGGAAAACCGTGTTTTCGTGACCCTGAATGGTTACCGGAATGATCATTTTAATCCCTACGTTTTTTCAAGTGATGACGGCGGAACAACATGGAAAAATATCAGTTCAAATCTGCCGGATGAACCGGTGAATGTGATACGGGAGGATCCTGCCGTTGAGAATATCCTGTATCTGGGCACTGACAACGGAGCCTATTGTACGTTGAATAGTGGAGAGTCCTGGATGACAATCGGCGGAAACCTCCCGCGTGTAGCGGTTCATGATCTTGTTGTGCATCCGCGGGAAAATGAATTGGTGCTCGGAACACATGGACGCAGCATTTACATTGCATCTCTTCGGGAGGTTCAACAGCTGTCGGATTCCGTACTACAGAAGGATCTTCATTTGTTTCCTGTCGATGCTGTTCATTACAACAAGCATTGGGGAAACAAGCCGGATGAATTTTCCGATCCGGCGGTCAGCTCACTTTCCGTCTGCTATTTTAAAAAGGAACCGGGAATTGCAGATATCATCATCACTACTGAACAAGGTACGCGAGTCAAATCGTTGTCAGACACAGCAGAAGCAGGATTGAATTACATATCCTATGATCTCAGCATTGATTCTGTAAATGTGAAGACCCTTGAAAAAGCCCTTTCCGGGAAGGTACGGGTTCGGCTTGCGGCGGCAGAGAATGGCACACACTATCTGGTTCCCGGAAAATACAAGCTGATTCTATCGGATAGGTCCGGAAATAAAAAAGAACAAACCTTTGACGTAAAGGACCCCGGTGCTTCTGCAGCTCACTCCGATTCCGGCTTTGCCGGTGAATCCGAAGAGAACAAAACAAAGTAAAATAAAAACGCCCGGAATAACTCCGGGCGTTTTATCATTCTGGTTTCGTCGGATTCTGACTATTTGGTTTTTTTATCGCTGTTGGAGATGAAGTCTCTGATTTTATCCGTGTCCAGTCTTTTGGCGATGATCCGTTTCTGATCATCCAGCAGGTAAATGACAGGAGTGGAATAGATGTCGTAATAGTTGCGGAAATTGGTATTGTTATATAAATCTGAAACATTGATCCATTTCAGGTTATTGTCCCGGATAAATTTTTTCCACAGCTCTATATCCGATTCGATGCCCACAGAAAATACTTCAACACTGATGCCGTTTGCCCGGGCACTGTCGCGGTATTGCGACAACCTTGGGATTTCGTGTTTGCAATGGCTGCAGGTAGGATCCCAGAATGCGAGGATGGTGTAGCGGGCTTTCACATCCTGCAGGCTATGCATGACGAAGCCGGTGTCGGGCATCACGAGGTTGTATGCTTTTTCTCCGAGAATATTCGGTTTAATTTTCATCACGCGTTCGTGAATCTTGGCTTTCAGTGTGGAGTCTGCCCAATATGCATCATTCGAGAGGTAGTATTTCTCGGCGATGTGTACAAACACCTTGTCGTAACCCATGATGTTTGATGTTTCATAATAATTGGCAAGTGTTGCTACTGCATATTTAAATACTTCCTTGTTCGCTCTTGATTTTTCAATGATTGTGTCAACGGATTGTATAATAGAATCCGGGAGCGGAACAGTAAGTTGTTGTGTATAGGTTTTGATTTTAGTCTGTAACAAAGGAGTCCGCAACAGCCGGTCATCACTGAAATCTACATTTTCCAGGTAATGGGATTTGTAGTACCGGAATTGAAAAGTGGAATCGGTAATATTTCCTTTCTCATCTTTCGGAGCTTCCGGCACTTCGGGTTCCGACATCGTTTTGATGATCTTTGCCATGAACGTCTTTGGATAGTCATTCATGAGTTTAATCCGGTATTCTTTCACATCCTTATCAACTTCACCGATGGATTTCTTCAACGCAGCGGTACTGTCTGTGTTATCCTTGTTCGCATCCATGCGGGCTTTCAGGGATTGGGAATATTTCGTCTTTTCAATGATGTATTTCTGGTGATCATTGAAAAGTTTATTCTCCAGGGAACCAGTAATTTTCATCGACTCAACAAAGTCAACGGTGTCTGTTTCAATGGTAAATTTTTGTTCATTGACAACAATTTCGAAATAGGTGTGGCTCGGTAAAACAACGAGATAAATACCTCCGGGCAGGGGCTCATTGCCCTTGAATACGGCCCAGCCATCGTGGTCAACACGCACGGTGTCTTTCACATATTGTTTTTCGCCGAAATGATTGCCGAGATAACAGATAGTATCCCGTAATCCATTTAACCTGACCTTAATTTCGTATCCGCCGGATGCAGACATGGAGGAAGATGAAGCTGTCAGCAGGAACACCAGGAGGCAGATTCTGGTCAACGAATAAGAGATTTGATTTATCATAGCTTACCTTAATAGCTTGAATTTCAACAGTTATTTTAAGAAATGGTTACACAAAAATACTATTCCGGAGGCTGGAAACATGAAGGATTGATAAATACGCTGCACAGTGACAAGGGAGTCCTGTGGGCATTGTAACGTTCATTCAAAAGCCGGGCCACAACCCGGTAGCGTTAAAAGTTCGAGGTTCGAAATTCAGGATTTACAGGTTTCCCCGAAGAGCTTGTTCCCTTTCGATAGCTTCGAAAAGAGCTTTGAAATTTCCTTTTCCGAATGATTTCGCTCCTTTGCGCTGAATAATTTCAAAAGATACTGTCGGTCGGTCTTCCACCGGTTTGGTGAAGATCTGGAGCAGGTAGCCTTCATCATCGCGGTCAACAAGGATACCCAGTTTGCGAAGGGAATCGATATTCTCATCTATTTT
>DAORHY010000168.1:0-8032 GCA_035438225.1 Bacteroidia bacterium | reverse complement strand
AGCGGTCCGGACGGGACTCGAACCCGCGACCCCATGCGTGACAGGCATGTATTCTAACCAGCTGAACTACCGAACCAAAATATTTTGAAATGAACGTATTACTAAACTCTGATACTAAAACATCTGGTATTTGATACTTAATACCTCGTGCCGATATTCCCAAACTTTCAGAACTCTCCGCTTAAAATTTGGGATTGCAAAAATAGCGAAAATCACATAAAAACAAAATTCTTTTTGATATTCTTTGGAAATGAAGACCAGGATTAAACAATGGGTTTAGGAAAAAGATCATTCATGAGCAGAAGGGTATAGTTATCAATAGGTTAGTGTTGTTTTCAACTATAAAAAACAAGATTGTGCCAAATAAACTATATTCCTTACCGTGTGCCTGCCCTTGTGATTTGTGAAATGTCGTATTTACAACATATACTCTCGCGGGCTACGGCTTCCAAAAAAAAATCAGCAATCAACAATCAACAATCAGCAATCTATATCACCTCATTTTACATCCACTTCCTTCGTCAACTTTCCCATCGAGTCAAAATTGAAAATCCTTCCCGCTATATGCAGCTCATAAAATGTCTGTTTGGCTTCGGGAAAGAAGGTGAGGTAAACAATATCGGGAACAATTCCGGGAAAGTTCTGCTCGGTAAAATTGGTGATCGATCCGGGCATCTCATAGCGGCCAACAACTACACGTCGGTACTGCCAGTTGCCTTGTTTGTCAAAAACCAATTGCGAAGCGGTCTCGCCCCAGGGAAAGCGGGCTTCGTAGTTCTCGCCATTTTTTACCCATAATGGTTTCTTGATATATGGGTAAAATTTGTGAAACGAATCCACCACTTGCTTTGGAGCACGGATGCCGGTTTTTTTCTGGGCATATCCATTCCGGACAGAAAACAGGAGAAGGAATATCACTGTTCCCGGAAAAAAAAATAGCCTGAAGAATGTGTACATGATGCCTGACGTGCGTTGTATGCGAGAACTCCTCTCACAGATGCAAAGGTACCGGAATGTTGGATACGGTGAAGCAGAATTAATCCGAATATTCAGGTTTTTTATTCGCTCAGGTTTTTCTCAAAGCATACGCTGGTTTCAACATCTGCATACTGCCCGTAATTCGGGATGATCTGGTAATTATTTTTAGTATAAAGCCGGATGGCTTCAGGTTGCTTTTCACCCGTTTCAAGGATGCATTTCACACAGTTCAATTCCCTGCTCCAGTTCTCCAGTTCTTCAAGGATCATTGAAGCAATCCCTTTTCCGCGCATGGACAAGGTTACGTACATTCTTTTAATTTCCATGGTACCCGGGGCGTACAGCTTAATGGCGCCGCAGCCGACCGGCTCTTCGTCTTCGTAAGCCACAATTGCATGATTGAGGTCATTCGTCTTATTGAATTGCGCAAAAAAAGAATGTTGATCTCCATCACGAATACGCAATTCTGCATCCAGTTCTGCAACCAGTTTTTGGAAGTCTTTGTTTTCTGGAGGAGTGCGACAACAGCGGAGCATTGGTTTGAAATCGGACACGAGTGATTTAGTTCACAACGAAGGGTCGGGTGAGGCTTTTTTGGAATGGCCGAAAACTTTTAATTCCATTTTTTCCCCGTCAAAAACACCATAAGTATTGTACCGGATCCAGTCTCCAAGATTGATGTAGCGGCTCTTTCCATTGATGGCAATGTCTAAAGGAAGGTGGCGGTGGCCGAAGATGAGATAATCGTAATGCTTCTTCCCGAGCAGTTCTTTACTGTGGATGACGAGCCATTCCTTTTCTTCTCCAAGGAATTTTTCATCTACTGTTCCGGTGGCAATCCGGCTCTTTCGTGAAAAGTAATTTGCAATGCCGATTCCAAAATTCGGATGCAGCCGGGCAAAAAGCCACTGACAAAGCGGACTCGCAAATATTTTCTTTAAAAACTTATAACCATGATCCCCGGGCCCCAGTCCGTCGCCATGACCGATGTAAAAGGATTTGCCATTGTAATCAGCTTCAATCGGCGCCCGGTGAATTTTTACGTTGAGTTCTTTTTGAAGATAATCGAAGGTCCACATGTCGTGGTTGCCGGTGAAGTAGTGAATGGGAATGCCGGCGTCACTCAGTTCGGCCAGCTTGCCCAGTAAACGGACAAAGCCCCGGGGGACGACAGTTTTGTATTCAAACCAGAAATCAAAAACATCACCCAGAAGGTACAATTCATCCACATCTCCTTTGATGGAGTCAAGAAAAGAAACCACTCGTTTTTCCCGCTCGAGGCTTTTCTCATAGTCCGGCACTCCCAGATGGAAGTCGGACAGGAAGTATATTTTTTTTCCTTGTTTCAATCAGAATTTGATACTGCGGAAAAGATCCAGCGGGTTAAGTTTTTTTAGATGAAGTTCAAAGCGGATCAGGTTGCCATAATGCAATTCCTGATGATCCACAATGTATTTCAGGTCGTCCGAATACGTGATGGGGAAATAGACTACAAAAATATCTTTTATTACCGGCAATTCAATACCCCATTCCCAGGAAATTGCACGGGCTTCAGGATAACCCGTTTGTGCATCGTTGAATGCGCCGATGTCGGCAAAGAGCTTAAATGGCAGAATTCCGGGTAGGGTAGTGCTGAGGTTAACTCCCAACATCCATTGATTTGCTTTGCGGTAAAACAACGAAGGCATTTTAAACCCGGCATCTGCAACTACAAACTGCTGTGACCATATTCCTTGAGTTTCATTCCGGCCCGGAAATATTTCGTCAAAGAAAAAATCATGACTTCCGTCAACGCCACTCAATCGCATGTTGTAGTCGATTCCGCTCTTATTGTTTTTTGAAATGTGCATTGCTCCGGCGAAAAACCGGATGTCCATCCCTTTTCCTTCCTTCCCGTAGGAAAGAAAGTTTTTTGTTTCAAAAACTACCTTATGGAATTCTTTGCTGATGCTAAATGTAATTTTTTGCGCATTTGCATAGAATTCATTCCTGTTCACGGATTCTCCTTCTGCCTGGAAGTAATTTAATTTTTCGAGCTTTGAAATGAAATCCCTTTCATTGACGGACGCAAAAGGATAGACAATTCCGAAAGGCATTTTTCTCAGAAGATAAACATGACGGAATGTGATTGTCTGTGTCAGCTTTTCTTTCCTGTCTTTATTTCGGAACAACAACTGAATGCGTGAATCCAGTTTCGTAAAGTGCAGGGAAGAGGAATGATTGATCTGATAATATTCATTGCTGTAATTGTCATCAGCATAGGCGTATCTGCTCAACCCCGTTTGCAATGTGATTTTTTGAATTGCCGTTTTTCCCGGATACAAATGGTAGCGCAGTTGTCCGCCTCCCGCTGCTTCCTTCAGGCGAAAGGAATACATCGGAGCAAATACATACTCGAGTTTTTTTTCAGGGCTGAAAATATTGTAAAATGCAGCCCCTGCCATTACCTGGTTGTAAGCATTCCATCCGGCGATGGGAGAAACAAACAGTTGTGTGCGTTCAGGATGTTCAACCGCTGCAGGAAACTGGATTTTCAACCGCTCAACCCGCCGCAGGACTCCTGCGGTACGGATACTGTTATTTTTCCTGAATAATTCCAGTTCTCTCTCTTGTGCGTCAATCCGGAAGGCTTCGCAGCTGTCGCAGCGCATTGTTATGGTTTTCGTCCCCGTAAACCCTTCAGTCCACAAGGGTGGAAGTGCTTTCTCTTCTCGGATTCCACTAACTGAAACGGGGGCCGCAATACTGCCTTTGTTTTTTATTTTTAATTGATAAACTCCCGGCGCAGTTTTCTTGAGCCCGGTGATGGCATAGTCTGATTTTTTTGTATTCAAAAGAAAATCATTGAAGATCCAGCCCAGGTCTTTCCTGCTCGTTTCTTCAAAAACTTTCCGGATGTCCTCCGGTTGAGGGTGTTTAAAACTCCATCTGCTATAATAATTTCTCATTGCCTTGTCAAACAAACTGTCGCCGAGATAGGCAAGAAGATGTTCAAAAGCACAGGAGGTCTTCCGATAGACATCTTCACGGTAAGCGGCTCCGGAATATTGCTCTGCTGACAAATCAGGCGATTGATCGCTGTTTTTTCTTGCCCCGGTGATATAGGCGAGGTAATTGGATTGGCGAATGTTTAGAGAGGACAATCCGACATACTTTGCCTTTTTTCCGAAACGATAAAATTTTACTTCCTGTGATTCGGGTGAACCGGCGTAGTGGGTATAAAAATACCGTGATTCGATAAATTTAGTCAGCCCTTCGTCCATCCACGGATGCCTGCGTTCATTGGAGCCAAGGATTCCATAGAACCAGTTGTGCATTACTTCATGAACAATTACCACCTCCAGTCTCATAGGATACCCTTCTGTCCCGATGGCGGTAATCATTGGATATTCCATACCGCTCCCGGAAGCGTGCTCTACATCTACAGCTGTTACTTGTGAGAAGGGATAATCGCCGATCCAGCGCGATCCATAAACGATACTGTTTTTTAAATACTCCGGAACCTTCTTCCATAACTGCGGTTCCTTATTGGTAAACAAAGCCCAGGTTGTCACATAGTTTGCGGAGCCGGGTAATTCAGCGTTGCCTTTTAATACGTGCCAGCGCTTATCTGCGAACCAGGCAAAGTCATGCACTCTGTCCTGAAAATAATGCAATGTCTTTGTTTCGGAACTGCTCGGAGGGAAACTCATGTCTGTAGGAAATTCGTCCATCCCGGACGTTTCCTTTGCCTTGCTGTTCATCCATTCTTCTTCTGATGGATTGTTGACGAGTATTCCGGTAGATCCCACAACATAATTTTGCGGCAGCGTAATGCGTACATCAAAACTCCCGAATTCACTGTAGTATTCTCCTTTGTCGAGGTAGGGAAAATAATTCCATCCGTTCCTGTCGAATACTGCCGGCTTCGGGTACCATTGGGTGATGTAATAGGCCTGTCCGTTGTGCCCCAGCCGGGAAATGGAAGCATCAGGAACCTGCACACGGAACGGTGTACTGATGATTACAGAATCTCCGGGTTCCAGTGGCCGGTTCAGTTTGATGCAGCAAATGTCTATCGTATCGGGAAGCAGGGACCAGGTAACGGTTTCATTGTCCACCCTGAAATCGAGCGAGTCGATAAATCCGCAGGATTTTGCCTGCATTGCACGGTAAGTCGCATTTCCGTTCTTGTAGAATTCACGGGCAAGAAATGTATTTTCATTTGCATATGCATTTGGCCACAAATGAAAGTAAAGTGTGTGGAGTGTTTGCGGACTATTGTTCCGGTAAACTATTTCTTCGTACGCTGACAATTGATGCGTGTTGTCATTGAGTGTCACATCAATCTTGTAGCGGACATCCTGTTGAAAATAGTCCTGTGCCGAAATCCGGCCTGCAGACAGAAACTGAATTGCAAATGCAATACAAATCAGCGTCCGCATGCAAGCAGATATTTTATTCAACTGCAAATCAGATTTTGAAATTTTTGATTCTGGCATACCATCCGCAAAATACTGGCAAAAGATGAATAAAAAGCGGATGCAATCAGGATTTTTTCCCCAGCAATTCCATAAGTTTCAGATCCAGCTCATCACTTCGAAGTCCTTTGGCGACGATCTTCCCGTTCTTGTCGAGCAGAACGCTGTACGGAATCGCTTCAATGCTGTAGTCCTTCACAACTTTGCTGTTCCATTTCTTCAATTCGCTGACCTGGGGCCAGGTGATGCCGTCTTTTTGAATGGCTGTTTTCCAGGATTCAACATTCTCGTCAAGCGATACTCCATAAATTTCAAACCCCTGGTCTTTGTATTTGTTGTAAATCCGTACAATGTTCGGATTCTCTTTACGGCAGGGGGCGCACCAGCTTGCCCAAAAATCAACAAGCACGACTTTTCCGCGGAGCGATGAAAGTGTGGTCATGGCGCCGGAAGGAGAAGCAAGGTTGATTTCCGGTGCTTCACTGCCGGGAGGGAGCTTTTGCAAATCACTCATCAGGGCTTTGTAATCCTGTACGTATTTGTTTTCCGGATATTGTTTCGACAAGCTTGTTTCCAGTTTCATCAACAACTCCATGGATGTTTGCTGATTCAGGAATTTGGTGGCTGACAATGAAACAATGGAAGTAATGTTTTTATTAATGAATTTCTTAGAATATGCGGCCATCGTTTCCGTATAGTACTTTTGTAAAAAAGTTCCGGCTGAATCTTTCCGGTATGGATTTTCATCGCGAAATGCCGCATACACAGTATTGAGGGAGTCTCCAAGATATTTTTCGTATTGCCGGAGTTCTTTCAGCAACTCAGAATCTTCAGATCCGCTCACAGTATAGGTGTGCTCCATATCTTTCGCATCCCCGGTCAACTTCACCGATTCACCACCTTTCAGTACAAGAAATATTACATTGGCAGGATCGGTTCTCACCATGTAATAATCCAGGCCGCTCGCCAGATTGCGCAGGCTGAAATTTCCGTCTGCATCGGTTTTGACGGAGTCGAGTGTTTCTTCACCGTTCTCAACAATCTTCTGAAAGTAAACGGTGATTTCTTTAGCATTGCTCAGCTTTCCCTGGATCCCGCCTGTAGCATTGTCTTTGTTCGAGCACCCGGCCATCCACAAAGAACTGAGGACTGCAATTCCAAATAATTTTCTCATTTTTTTAAGCTGCTTGGTCTGATTAATTTGATACGATCTTAGCGTAGAATATCTTTTACACAGATTGTGTTTTTTATTAAGATCACACGCGTGCACGGAAAAGTGAATGGGTAGTACGAATTATTAATTTTTGCTCCGCAGTACCCCTGAAATTAATGCGGATGCTCAAGACAAATTTTACCGGTGTATTTTTTTGCATCAGAATTAATTTCAACAAAATAGATTCCCGGTCCGAACATACTCATGTCGAGTTTCAGTTCGTTATTCATTGGATTGGATTCTGGCAAACGAAGCACCGTCCGGCCCGAAATGTCGCACACATCAACAGTACATATGTTTTTTATTTCTTCCGGAATTTTGATTTTTACTATTGACGATGCCGGATTAGGATAAATGGCAAGATGTTGCTGTCCTTCCGGTTGAAATTTTATTCCCGGAATAGGTGAAATGTCAAGCGTAAACAATCCCAACTGCATGTCACTGGCAAGTAGCACACCGCTCGGCAAATCTGTATAAGCAGCCCATGCGCCTGCGTATGCCGGACTTGGATACGTTCCCGGAGTATTCTGCGGATGCGTGTCGAAAAATCCCTGGAGTACAGGTAGCGATGGAATACTGATATCGTAAACATAGATACCGTCCTGGTAATTTGCCATTACCAGGAAATCGTCTTTTACATAGGGATTGTGCGGCGTGTTCCCCGGGTTAGAAGAAAATGTGTGAACACTTGTCGGGTTTGCAATATCGGTTACATCGACAACTTTGATGGCCATTCCATCCGGAACTTCATCGCACATGTAGAGCATGGAGTGGTCGCGTGAAAGGAAACTGCTGTGGTTGTATCCCTGGTCAGGGTAGGAAGTAAGGTTTCCGATTTCAACAAATGCATTGGTCCCTTCATCGAAATGATAAATGTGCAGTCCTTCGTATCCACAGGATGCATATACAGTATCATTCACAACGTACATGTCGTGGACCTGGTTGATAATAGGATAATCCTGGTCAAGACGGCGAAGGAGCGCAGGCAATTCGGGATCAATCAGTGAATACACATTCATGGTGGAATAACCTGTGCTTGTAGAAACAGAAGCTACATACAGTTTATTGCCGTCAACGAATAGCGTGTGTGCGTGTGTAAAAATACTTGTGCCGTCATACACGACATGAACGGAATCAGGCAAATAGGACATGTCTGCGATTTGCAAACTGTTGTTACCTGCATCATCACTGATGATATAGAGGTAGTTTCCATATGTTTTATATTCATGCCAGATGCAATTTGTATGTCTTCCGGGAACATAATCCCGTTGAACCAGGTTGCTGGGATCCGTGACGTCAATGATGTAGGTTCCCGAGGTAGAGCCGATCACTCCGTATTCCCGTCCATCGTTCGGGTTGGCCCAGCCGTAACAACTCTGGT
>DAORHY010000167.1:0-8045 GCA_035438225.1 Bacteroidia bacterium | reverse complement strand
ACAATTGCTCTCGTTGCTGCAGTCATCTGTAGCGGTAACATTTACAATCGTGGTGCTGCCCTTGGCAAAGGTAGAACCGGAAGCCGGAATGGATGCTGTCGTTACATTCCCGCACACATCAGATGCGTTGATCGACCATGTAGCAGTTGGGACACATTCCGGAAGGTGGATGTCTGCAGGGCAGGTGAGGGAAGGAGGTGTATTGTCTTCAATAGTGAATGTAGCTGTAGTTGAAGCAGCGTTTCCCGAAGGATCCGTGTATGTAAACGTCACCGTTTCTGAACCCGTGGCACCACAGCCGTCGGATAATCCCGTACTGTTGTTTGACCACGTGCCTCCACATGCATCAATTGCCTTAGCTCCAGCCTGATCGTTTATCCAATTGGCGAATGCTGTGGTATTGCCGCTTCCATCGCATTCGACGTTCATGCCGGAGGCAGGTGTTGTAATTGTGGGATCAGTAGCATCCGCAATGGATACGGTAGATTGGCAGGTGCTTACCCATCCGATAGCATCCGTCAAAGTGAGCGTGACTGTATTGTCTCCTACATCACCGCAATCAAACGTATTCGGACTTACCGACCATGAACCGAATCCGCAATCCCACGTGGAGTTGTTGTCGATACTAGCCGGGGTGATCGTCGCAGTTCCTGCACTATTCAGATTTACTGTTATGTTTTTACAGTTCGCCTGAGGCCGGTCACACGGGCAGGATGTTTGAAGATAATTTCTGCCGTACAAAGGCAAACCTGACGGAGAGGCCATGGTTAACGTCATCTTGGCTTTCTGGGAGGCGGTGAAAATTGTTCTGCACGCTTTTTCAGAATAGGACATGATCAGTGCGGGATCAGGTGTGTAGGTAACGGCACATGCGTCGCTTCCACTTCCGGTATAAACACAAGCGGCGGTGACAAGGCCGGACAAGTTGGGATCCGCGGGTGTATCGCATAATAAATCACCATCGCTGTCGCAATCGTGGCAGATAAGATCGGCAACATTACGGGTGACATTTTCAGCTCCAAATGCTGTTTCGTGTGTGTGATACAGTGAAAAATAGTGACCCAGCTCATGAACAAGAGTGCTTTTATTGTCGGCACAGCCATTTGCGATGACTATATAATCGGCAGGCAGATCCCAGGGGAATCTTGCCCAGCCACACGCTCCATCCGGATCGTTCACAAAGTAAACATTGACAACATTGGCAACATTGAATGCTGCTGACATGGCATTTCCGGCAACATCGGGATCTTCGGAACCATCACCCAGGACATAGTACTGGGAGCTGTTGTGGTAAATTTCCGGACTGCATTCGACAAAAGCGGCATTCACGTCAGCGAAGTAGGGATTCACCCAGTTTGTAATTTCATTTCTGATGGTAGCCACATTTATACCACCCGTTCCATCGTCCATTCTGACAATGTGGATCTGTATTGTGTATTCCGTGATTGCACGATGTCCCTGTCCCATATTCTGCTGGAGCAGTTGTCGGTAAGCATGTTGATCCCGGTTGGATTCCATGTCGATTGCGACCTGTGTGACTTCTGATCTGCAATCCATCTTCTCCTGGCTGGTTTGTTGTACGAACCTGGAATTTCCTGCGGTCTGACTCTTTTTTTGAGCCCATAGGCTGGTGCATGTGCAAAGGAAAAATGCTGTTGCGAAGAGTAGGTTTTTGTTTTTCATGTTAAAAAGATTTTGATGGTGAAAGAATCCTTGTTGATTGGAAGGCGATACTCAATTATTTTGTTACTCCACTGAAGAATGTTACCGGAGAGGTGTATTTATACGGGCATGCGGTAATTCCGGTAACTAGATAGGAAAGGCATTAATTTGATAAAAACATCGATTGGTTTTTAATTGTGGATGAATTCTTTGTCCGGTAACGCAATGAACTTGAAAACAGATGAGACTTTTAATAAATAATGATTGTTTCTGATTTTAATGCGTGCGGTACAGTTGCAAGCTGAAAACGATTTCAGTCATTCTGCACATTCATTTTTAAATTCATTGAAAGTGGTTACTAAAAAAATAAACTGTATGCATCACCCTGCAAACACCTCCTTTCATTGTAACTGATCCCAAAGACGGTGATCAAAGCCGATCGCGTTGGCCTGTATGTTGATTCAAATAATCTTTCTTGTCAAAGAAAATAAAATTCGGGTTGCACTTCAGAGACTGCTTTAAGAACCGGAGTGCCTCTCAATTTAAAGCAGCCAGGCAGTATTCGTTATGCAGATCAACCCTTTGAATAAAAAATCATAGTAAAAAAATCCCACACCTTCAAATCAAAGATAATCGGTGTTTGTGGGAAACACAAGCAGGATAATAGTTTTTTATGGCTTTCGCCAGGCAAATGCGATTGGATAGAAAAATTGAATGTAGGGATCAGAATGTAATTTTTCTCATCACACTGGAAATGCAGGTTTTCTTCCACTCTTTTATATGAAAAGGGCCAATCAAAAATTTCTCCGTTCCGGTTTTTTTCAATTTTTTATAAAAGGATATTGCAGGTTTAATTTTCTGATAAAAAATGTGAATACCCGAAAGAATTTGTCCTCAGGCTACGGTTAATCCTGGTCTGTTTAGCATTACCGGCAGTGCAATTTAATAGATGATTTCACGGAAAAGGCACGCAAACCCGGTGGCTTAGGGGTCTTAAATAAAAGTTCTAAGAAATAAAAAAATCCAATTTAACTGGATTTTACTAACTTTGATCAGGTTTTTACCTGCATTTACGTAATAATTTTCGCTTTTTGCCCCTGATTATTTACAATTACCCTATATTCGTCTCTTTGTAAAATACTCTCTATTAATATTTTGAAGATGTTCCCCGGTATTAATGATTGTAACAGAATCATCTGTCCTTTGAAGTTCTAATTGCCTGAATCAACCCCATTCAACATGAAAAAACACGCACTATTTATGATCCATTTAAAGAGAGGGATTTGCCTTCTTGCTTTTTCGTTGCTCGCCCCTTTTATGTCTGATGCTCAATCGCTTCAGATTACAGACTTTGTGATGTTTTCCGGTTCCGGCGGGGCCGGCACCTCTGCGCCGCCTTCACCCGGGTATGGTGTTCAGATTGGTTCATCGATCACCATTTCAGGTGGTTCGGTCGGAAGTTACAGTCTTGTTCAGTCGACCGGCAATGCTACCGTAAATGCCAACATTTATTCAGGCGGTAAAGTAACGATTGCCAACAGCAATGTTATCGGTGGCAACATTACCGCTGCAAATTCTGCCGCTCTCACCGGCACAATACTGTCTGTTGGGTCAAGCGCGAATATTAGCGGAAACATTGATGTAAATGGCAATATCATCGTGGGCGGAGGGACAGTCTCAGGCATCGTTACACATCCGGTTGGAACCACTTACACAGGTCCAGCACCTGCAGGAGGCAATATAACCGGTACACCAACCCTTCCGGTTCTTCCGGCGCTGCCTGCTGTAACAACATTTCCTGCAGCAGGTTCAACGAACATCACGGCGAATCGCACCATTGCTCCGGGATCGTATGGAAATCTTTCGCTCAACGGAAACAAAACGGTCACTTTCAACGGACCCGGTGTGTATGTTTTTAATTCCATTCAATGTTCGGGGAGTTCAAACAGTTTTGTCTTCAATTTTCAAAATGCCGCTACAGGCAATTTTTACATCTATGTACATGGCAATGCCGATCTTGGAAAGTCCAATGCAAGCATGACGAACGGGGGCAGTGCTTCCCGCATTTATTCTGAAACACATGGCAATGGAGCCAACTGTTCAATCGCCGGGGTTTCCTGGCTGGTTGCGAATGGTTCTTCCGGCGGAGGTTCAAAATGGCTCGGTACTGTTTATGCTCCATACGGAGCGATCAATATTGGTTCAGGAACCGGATCAAGCAGCCTTTCCGGGGCAATGTACAGTGGGACACAGGTGAGAGTACAAAGTGGTGTTACCCTGGTTTATGCTCCTTTCATCACCTGTTCTGCACCGAATGCGAATGCAGGTCCTGATAAAACCCTTACATGCGCTTCTCCAACGCTTACCTTGTCCGGTTCTTCCCTCACATCGGGAGTGACTTATTCGTGGGTAGCTTCCGGTGGTGGAAACATAACCGCAAATGCAAACAGTGCAACTCCGACTGTGAATGCTGCGGGTACATATACACTTACGGTTACAACAGGATCAGGCGGATGCACAGCGACTGATGTTGCAGTTGTAAACACGAACTTCAGTACTCCTGTTGCAGATGCCGGTGCTGATATTTCCTTCTGTTCCGGTGGGAATGGTTCCATCGGAACTGCTGCCGTTGCAGGGAATACGTACAGTTGGGTGCCTGCTACCGGATTGAGTAGCACCTCCGTTTCGAATCCGGTGGTTTCATCGTCTGTGACAGGGACTACAACCTACACGCTTACAGTCACCAATTCAGCGAGTGGTTGCACAGCTACAGATAATGTGGATGTGACAGTTAAACCATACCCCACAGCAGTTGCTGGTTCCAATGTTGCTTTCTGTGCGGGTGGCAATGCCGGTTTGGGAGCGGCAGCCACAGCAGGATATACATACCTCTGGACACCGGCTGCGGGGCTAAGCAGTAGTACAATTTCGAATCCTGTTGTTAGTTTAACAGCTGCAGGAACTACAATTTACACAGTTACAGCTACCTTGAATGGCTGCCAGAGTTCTGGCATTGTGAATGTTGTTGTCAATCCATTACCAACAGTCAGTGCAGGGAATTACGGTCCTGTTTGCCAGGATGCATCCTCTATTACTCTGGCCGGCAACCCAGCCGGAGGAACATTTACAGGCATCGGTGTTACGGGCAATTCATTTTCTCCTTCAGCAGCCGGTGCAGGTTCCCACACGATCACTTATAATTTTACCGATGCCAATACATGCAGCAACAGCAGTTCGGTATCCGTCATTGTAAGCAGTCTGCCGGATGCAGATGCCGGCTATGACAGTGTCATTACCTGTGACAATCCGCAGGTTCTTCTGGATGGATCCTCTTCCCTTGCAAATGCGCAATTCAGCTGGCACAGCTTTGATGATGGAACATTTGCAGGCAGCTCCAATACAGCAGCGCCCATGGTGAACGGAGAAGGCACATTTGTGCTGACGGTCACGAACCCTGTTACCGGTTGCACAGCAACTGACACAGCGCTGGTAGCCCGGATCCCCTGCATCTTCCCGTATTATCCACCTCCTGCAGGCGGAAAAGTGTACGACCTTATCGGTGCGGAACTGAACTCGCTGTATTACAATTTCGGCTCGATCAACACCGGAGCGAATGACATCTTTTTGTTGCAGCAGGACAGTGTGTACATTGAAGTAATTGCCCGGGATGGTGACTATGGAACACTTTTAGCGATGCTTCAGTCGCCTCAGTATGGAATGGTGGACCTGATCGATAACGGGCCCAATACCTTGATTATTTCAGGAAAATTTCCGGTTTCTCACCTGGTGAGTCTGGACAGTCTTCCCATCGCACAATACATTGACTATGCACGTCCGCTCTTCCCTGCACTTACAAGTGTGGGCATTGCAAACAGCGGCGGTGACATTGCACAGCATTCTGATTTTGCACGAATAGGTTTTGATATAAAAGGGGAGGGTGTTAAAGTCGGAGTGATCTCTGACAGTTACAATACGATACTTGGCAATCCGGCGCTTACGGATGTTGTGAATGGAGATCTTCCCGGCAGCGGAAATCCTGACAATCCGAATCCGGTGCAGGTGCTGAAGGATTATCCTTATGGACGTCTTTCTGATGAAGGACGCGCGATGCTGCAAATTGTACACGACATTGCTCCGAAAGCAGATCTTGATTTCAGGACCGGATTCATCAGCGCCGGTGATATGGCACAGGGTATCCGTCAACTTGAACAAAATAATTGCGACGTGATTGTGGACGATGTGACGTTTATCACAGAACCGTTTTTTCAGGATGGGGTAGTCAGCCAGGCGGTGGATGAAGTAAAGGGGCTTGGTGTTTCGTATTTCTCAGCCGCAGGAAACTTCGGAAGTCGATCGTATCAGAACACATTCAATCCTGCGCCTGCTCCTCCGGGTGTTGTCGGCACAGCTCATGATTTTGGCGGAGGAGATATTTTCCAGAGCCTTTCATTGGTGCCGGGAACCTACACCATTGTTTTGCAATGGCAGGATTCCATTTACTCGCTCTTTCAGACACAAACCGGAACCCGGAACGATCTCGACTTTTACCTGACCTATGATAACGGGCATACGTTGTTTGGATTTAACCGGAACAATATCGGTGGTGATCCGCTCGAAGTGCTTCCGTTTAATGTCACTGCAAATACGACCATTAACATGATGGTGGTTCGCGAATCGGGTGTCCAGAATGTAAATTTCAAATACATTGTATTCCGCGGAAACGTGGTGATCAACGAATATAATTCCGGTAATTCTACCCTGGTCGGTCAGGGGAATGCGGAAGGTGCAATGGCTGTCGGTGCTGCCCGGTACACCCGTACACCTGCATTCGGAGTAAATCCTCCGGTACTGGAAACATTTTCATCCATTGGAGGTGCTCCTGTGAACGGTGTGGTCAGAAACAAACCGGATTTTACAGCTCCTGACGGAGTGAATACGATGGTTAATTTCTTTAGTCTTGATGTTGAAGGCGACAACATTCCGAACTTTTTCGGAACATCCTGTGCTGCTCCTCATGCAGCAGCAGGAGCAGCTTTACTGTTGAGCGCCAAGAATAAATTTTACAATTCCACCATTTCTCCGGATCAGATGAGAACACTTCTCAAAACTACAGCCGTGGATATGGATGCACCTGGATTTGATTACAAAACAGGCTCCGGGCTTGTTGACATAGGAGCTGCCATGCTTACGATGGCGGCTCCAATTCCGGATCTCATTACACTGGATGTCCCGAATAGCGTTACACCCGGTTTGGTACAATTCATTGTTACCGTTAATGGGAATTATTTCACCACGCAATCAAAGGTTGTTTTCAGGGGCGATACAATTCCAACATCGTTTATTGATGGTAGCCATGTGTCTGCAACCATTCCTCAATTCTTCGGCAATCCACCGATTCAGGTATTGACTCCCTGCATCACTCCGAGCTGTCTGGATGGCGGAATTTCAAATACCTTGTATTTCTTCACACCGGTTTTAAAGAATGTACAGATTACCGCAGATAATAAAACCAAAAAATACGGGGAAATTCTTCCGGCATTCAGCGGGACGGTTACTGTGGATGGTGTACCGCAGGCACTTTCCGGATACACATTGTCAGAACTCGGGCTTGATGACCTCAGCTTTACAACTCCGGCCACCAGCGCGAGTAACGTCGGTATTTATTTCATCCGCCCGGTCCTGGATACAGCAGCCCTGGATATCAGTTTTAAAGAACTGTTTAAATACACATTCGTTGATGGTCAATTATCGGTGGCCAAACTTCCCCTGGTCATTTCACCTAAGGATACAACGTTGGTGTATGGAGATAAAATCGGTGATTTCCAGTTTAACTATGCCTATGATGCTTCGAATATTGATCCTTCCAATCAGCTTGCATTTTTAAATTCAATTGAAGCTGAACACGAGTCCACCATGGCAAATGCCATCGCACTTGTCGATGGAAGAGTAGTTACCAGTGGCCGGGTAGTCACAAGTTCCGATCTTGTAACGCTCAGCATGATTGCCAGCGGACGGGTCGTTACCAGCGGACGTGTTGTCACCAGTGGACGTGTAGTTACCAGCGGCGTGACTGTCACGGATACTACGATTATTGTGGACATCGCTCCCCAGTCAATTTTCGATTACCAGAATGATTCTTCTGTTGCTGTACTTCAAAGCCCGGGTACTGATTTGCATTCAAGGGCATTGTTGAACGGCCGTGTTGTCACCAGCGGGACTGGAGTTGTCAATGGCCGGGTAGTGACCAGTTCTGTGCCGATTGTAAACAGCGTTTCAGCTTCTGATTCAAGCAACATGAATGTTGTTGTGATCATTGACGAGGACGATGTGAATGCCCCGGCAAATGATGAACTCAGCAACCTTCAATCCATCAACATGGTAAC
>DAORHY010000166.1:0-8070 GCA_035438225.1 Bacteroidia bacterium | reverse complement strand
AAATCGCCATCGACCGTGCTAAAACGCTGTTCAATGCCGCCTGGGCAAATGTCCAGCCACATTCCGGCGCACAGGCAAATGCTGCGGTGATGTTGGGTTTGCTTCAGCCGGGTGATTCAATTCTTGGTTTTGATCTTTCCCACGGTGGTCACCTCACGCATGGTTCGCCTGTAAATTTCAGCGGAAAGTTATACCAGGCACATTTTTATGGCGTTCACCCGGAGACCGGACAAGTCGACTACAATGCCATGGAAGTCACTGCAAAAAAAGTAAAGCCGAAACTGATCATCGCCGGTGCTTCATCGTATTCAAGAGACTGGGATTTTATCCGCATGCGCATGATTGCGGATGAAGTGGGCGCTTTACTGATGGCTGACATTGCCCATCCTGCAGGACTGATTGCAAGAGGACTGCTGAACGACCCTCTACCCCATTGTCATGTTGTGACAACGACAACGCACAAGACACTGCGTGGACCGCGCGGAGGAATGATTCTGATGGGAAAAGATTTTGAAAATCCCTGGGGACTCAAAACACCAAAGGGTGAAATAAAAATGATGACAGCAATCATGGATGGTGCCGTCTTTCCGGGAACACAAGGCGGACCTCTGGAACATGTGATTGCTGCAAAAGCAGTTGCATTCGGAGAGGATCTTTCGGACGACTACCTCAGGTATTGCGTTCAGGTGGTCAAGAATTCACGGGCTATGGCAAAAGCATTCATGGATCTCGGATACAAAGTGATCAGCGGCGGGACCGATAATCATTCCATGTTGATTGATTTGCGCTCAAAAAACCTGACGGGAAAACTTGCCGAGAATGTATTGGTAAAAGCAGACATTACCGTCAACAAAAATATGGTACCGTTTGATGACAAATCACCTTTTGTTACATCCGGTATGCGCATCGGTACACCGGCGATGACTACCCGCGGTGTGAAGGAGAAAGACTGCGTGAAAATCGTCCAGCTGATCGACGAAGTATTAATGAGTAATGAAAATGAGACAAAAGTCGCAGCCGTGAAGAAAAAGGTAAATACAATGATGGAGAAGTTTCCCCTGTATTGATACTCACACCGCGCTTTCTGTTTTGCAAAGCAATGGATTCCTGTTTACATTCAGAATACCAAAATTGTTCTCAGCGTTTCACAAATTTTTTGAGAACAATTCCCTTGCCGGTTACGATTTTTAAAGAATACATTCCGGCATGCAAATCTGCAATATTGAATTGCATGTAATTTGAATTTTTAACCCATTCTGTTTTTATCAATTCCGTTCCGAGGATGTTCTCAATTGAGACAGAATTAATTTCGGCGATACCGCTTTTGTCCAAAATAGTAATTTGATCCAACGCAGGATTTGGGAAAAAGGATAAATCAGGCAATGTCATCTCCGCAACTCCGATAAGGCAGGAGCTTACTTTCCGCAGACAAAACTGATCAATTTGCCAGCCCTCTTCCTCTACCGAAGCATCCGATCCAAACCGGAAACGGAAAACAACTTCTGATTTTTCAGAAAAAAACAATTCGTGCTTTGCAAACTCCCAACCATTACTGACCCCGCTCCAGCCGGGAACGGGAGGAAGTTTGAGTCCTGTTATGTAGGGCGAGTTGAACCATTCCGGTTCCCCGCTGTTTCCAATTACCCGCCAGGAATTCCCCTTGTCAGTGGAATACTCCACTGTGCCTCCATCCTCAAACTGTTCGGTTTTAAAACGGTGATAAAAACTCAGCTCGTAACATCCCGAAGAATCTGCAAGGAAAACAGGACTGTACAAGGCGGACGAAGCAAACTCAGAATATCCATTCCGCAATCCGGTTACCCAGGAAGCTGTACCATTGTAACAACCGCTGAGATATGCTTGTATGGGATTTCCGGGGGTCCATTCACCGGGTTGAAATTTTCCGCTAACCGGGTCCATGGTCAGCCATGTTGAATAGCCACTATCAAAATCATCGCACCAGGCTGTTCCGGTAATCTCCGGAAGCGTATCAAAAATCCCTGCTGATGAACAGTGTTCGTCATCAACTATCCATTGATCGGGAAATTGACCGGGCATTTCCGTCCGTGTACACATTTCATGATTTCCGGGAGCAGGATTCCACGGAAGGGTATATGTATAAAATACGGAATCACCGGGCATTAAAGGAACAACCAGGTTTACTGTATCGTGAGCAATGAGCTGTCCATCTTCCATCAGTGTCAACTGCAAAGTCTGGAAGGGTAATGCGCCTGTATTGAAGATAAAACAACCCACCGGTTGTGAAGCAGCATTCGGGCTGAAAGGATTTTGAACGTCCAGCAACACGGATGGCGCGGCAGAATATGCCGGCTGGGATTCTATTCTGAAAGCATCGATTGCCCATCCATTTGCCGTTACCGAATCATTGGAAGAAAAATTAAAACGAAATTGCACAAGTCCACCCGAATATGCTGACAAATTTGTCAATCTGTATGTACTTTCTATATAACCGTTTGTATTTCCTGACCATGCAGGAGTATTTCCCGGAAAAATTGAAGCATATGTGTACCAGTTGGTTGCCAGAGGATCTCCGGGAAAGCCTAACAGATTCCAATTATTTCCACCATCCATTGAATAATCAACCCTTCCACCGTCCATTCCGGACTGTGTATTCAGCCAATGATTAAATTTTAATACCGGATTGTAGGCATTGCTGAAATCGAAGAGTGGTGAATAGAGGTATTCGTTCATCCGGTTTGAATAATCTCCGTCCAGGTTGGTCTTCCAGCATTTGTTACCGTCAAAAGCCTGGTCAATAATTGTCGATTGGGGATTGCCCCATTCCCATACTGAATTTTGCGAAGCAGTATAAAAATTCCGGACTGATTCCTCCTGATTTGCAAACGGCGGTGTGAGGTGTGGGATTCCAAACACGTCAGCAATGAGGGTATCGTTGGAAGCATCCGCATCGGCTGTCGTCTGAATAAAAACCACTAATCTGAAATCAGAAGTTCTGTAGATAAGTGTATCCACAAGGATATCCAGTGCTTCAGACGGTCGAAGCAACCCGTTCCATGTAATGGATTTCGTGTTTTCTCCGCTGATTCCATAGTTGATGGTAAATTGTGATATATCGGATGTTCCAATATTTCTGACACGGATTCTGATTGTATCGGTGGAGCCTTCCTCCCTGATTCCGGCAGGAGAAGTCAATTCATTTAAACTCAAATCCACGGCTGGTGCAGGGAGTATACTGAAATCATCGATAGAAATTCCATCTTTTGTATTGCTACCGTCCGACTGGAATCGAAAACGGAACTGTACACGATACTCGGCATTATTTAAAGAAGACAAAATACAGGATGATCGCGACCAGCCATCAGACTCACCATCCCAGCCGGGTTGATTGCCCAGCGCTGCAACGGAAGAATCAGTGTACCAGTTCAGACTGTTCTCTTCCTCATTTGAACCGAGTACATTCCAGTTCATCCCTGCATCTGTTGAATACTCAAGACACATGCCGTCAAACCCTTTTTCCGTACTGCGGTTTTGCCAGAAAGAAAGTCTTCCATTGATTACAGATGTAAAATCAAAAAAAGAAGAGTACAAGTACGTCAAAGCATGATTCCGATAATCTGAATTCAGATTGAGATCCCAACAGGAAGTCCCCGAATGAACAGAAGAAGTGGATCCGGATGCCGGTATTCCAAGTTCCCATTTCGTCCCGGTATCCGAACTGTCGTACCAGTTTACCGGATTGAGATCGAAGTCATCGGCATAGGGTACTGTCATCAATGGAAGTGCTTTGATCGTTTTGCAGATTGTATCGTTTGACCGGTCACCATCCCCTCCCAGGTCGGTGAATACACAAAGACCGGTGAAGCCTTGTTGTACAAACCAGGTGGTTGAAAACCGGAACGTATCCGTTTCGGCGGGAAGGAGATTCCCGGTCCATGCCTGCATGAGAGGGATTCCGGAATTCAATGAATATCCGAGATTCATTGCAGTGATCGCACTGCTTCCGTGATTTTTCAACACTACGTGTATGGAATCAAATGTGTTTTCCAACGCAACTGGTAATGGATAAAATACCGACAAGATTTCGGCATCGTTCGCCGGTGCTGGATCGATAAAGAAATCGTCGATGGAATAACCGTCCGCCTGAATGGAATCGCTGGAAGTAAATACAAACCGGAACTGAACATTGCCGGTGTAGCCATTCAATGGTACAAGAGTGTAAGACGACTGAATCCAGCCATTCGAACTTCCGCACCATGCCGGGCGATTCGAAGAGGCAATATTGTTACGTGAATACCAATTCCTGCTGTCCGGATCACCGGATAAACCAAGTGTCATCCAGCTTCCTCCATTCATTGAGAACTCCAGGCGAACACCGTCAAAGTAATCTTCCGTATTGAAATTCTGCCAGAAAGAAAGCTGAGCATTGTATTCCCCCTGGAAATTGATTTGTGGAGAGATGAGATAAGCCAGCGAAGAATCCCTGTACGCTGCATTCAGTTCAACATCCCAACAGGATGAAGCAGAATGTGCAGAGTTTGTAGTTCCAAAATCAGGTGTACCCTGCTGCCAGCTGCTTCCCCTCACCTGCTGAACGGTCCAGTTGGCCGTTGTATCAAATGAATCGTGGAAAGGCAGAGAAACTGACAACACAAATTGCGGTACTGCTATCAGGGCCAGCGCACAGAAAATCCTGAACACATGCAGTTTTGCTTTAAACAAAGCTGCAGGGAGGCCATACGGATGAAAAAACAGAGTACACAACATTGCGTTTAAAATACGCATGTTGGTAGTGGAAGGTTATGAAAGTCTCCGTTAAAGTCTGAAAAAGGATGGTCAAACCTTACACTTCCATTGCTTAATCAGTGAGCCAGGATTTGTGATAATCTTTATTCAGAATCTTCACGGCATCTTCAGTGATCCAAAGCGGTTTGAAGGTGTCAATCATCACAGCAAGTTCCTTCGTTTCCGTTTTACCAATGCCTTTCTCAACCGTACCGGGATGCGGACCATGCGGGATTCCTCCGGGATGGAGTGTGATCATTCCACGTGTCACTGATTTGCGGCTCATAAAATCGCCATCCACATAATAGAGGACTTCATCGGAATCCACATTGCTGTGATTGTAAGGAACCGGGATTGCCAGAGGGTGGTAGTCGTACATCCTCGGTACAAATGAACAGATGACATAATTTCTGGCTTCAAATGTCTGATGAATCGGAGGTGGCAGATGTACACGTCCAGTGATCGGTTCAAAATCATGGATTGAAAGCGCCCAGGGATAATGATTTCCATCCCAACCAACAGCATCAAAAGGATGCGTAGCATATGTGTAAGGATAAACCATTCCTTCCTTTTTAATATGGATTTTAAAATCTCCTTTCTGATCGTAAGTCTTCAGATTCCCCGGGCGGCGGATATCGCGTTCGCAATACGGAGAATGTTCTTCCAGTTGTCCGTATTCATTGCGATAACGCTTACAGGTTTCAACGGCTGTAAAGGACTCTACTATCAACAAACGGTTCTTTTCCGATTTAAATTCAAGCTGATAAATCGTACCGCGTGGAATCACCAGGTAATCGCCGTATGCAAAATCAATAGAACCATAGATCGAATTGAAAGTACCTTCTCCTTCGTGAATGAACAACACTTCATCAGCATCAGCATTTTTGAAAAAATAATCCTTCATTGATTTTCTGGGAGCTGCCAGAGAAATGTGCAAGTCGTTATTGACAAGAACTGCTTTACGGCTTTCGAGAAAATCATCTGCCGGTGAGATATTAAAACCTTCAAAACTCTGGTGCATGAGCGAACGCTGATATGCCAGTTTCGGCTCCACGCTGTATGGCACCCCGACTTCTTTAATCATCGTCGGCGGGTGACAATGATAAATAAGTGAATAAACACTGGAAAATCCATGAGTAGAAACAAGCTCTTCGGCATATAAACGGCCGTCAGCATTTCTGAACTGTGTATGTCGTTTTGCCGGAATCTGTCCAAGCACATGGTATTGTGGCATAAGAATTATTTTACTTGTCAAAATTAGCCAATTCTCCTGAACCCGGAAATATTAAAGTTGACTGAAGTCGGTAAAATTCAGGAAAATTAACCGGAAGGAAGGTGAATACGATTGAAAAACAAACCCGGTTTTTTTGTTCTGATCAACTACAACAATGATTCCCGCAAGAATTCAGGTTTTTCATAATTTATTGTTTCAATTTTTTAGAATTCTTACAAGTGTAAGGTTAACAGGATAAGCTTGGAACCATAGCACCCCGGTTGCGATTAACTTGGTATCACAAGGCTACGTGTCTCTTTTCATGAACACATAGTTATAAATTCTGACCCATGAAAAAGTCTAAAATGCAGGTGTTTGTTGAATTTGCCGCTTTGCTATCGCAAATTCGAAGCACTAAAAAAGGAAGTACAAAACCTTCCGAAAAAACATCCGGAAAACGCGGACGTAATTCATTGGTACTTTTACTGATGATGTTAACGGTACAGTTTGCCAGCGCAACGACATATTACTCCAGGACCAACCTTGGTAACTGGACAACCAATGCAACATGGTCGACGGTTGGTTATGGAAATGCAACCAATACCGGAACTTATCCTAAAACAGGAGACGTCGCCAATATTGGAAATGGATTTACCATCTACATTAACGCCGTAGTTACCTGTGCAACATTGAATATTGGCCAGGGAACATCCGGTACTCTTGAATTCCGTTCAACAGGAAATTACAGCCTTACAGTGACCGGTAATGTTACACTCAATACCGGTGCAACTTTCAGGTACAATACAGCAACCAACCGGACACACACCGTTATTATTGGAGGTAACTTCGCAAATTTTGGTGCCGTGGATTTTTACTATGCACCAAGTCAGATCGTAAACCTATTGTTTAACGGAACAGGAAACAGCACTGTTTCCGGAATCGGAACCTGGGATCTGAACACTGTAACGCTGAATAAATCGGGAGCCACCACTGCTGCATTGAACGTACAATCGAACGCATTCGAATTGGGTACCAAAACCTTTGTCGGTACATACGGAACCTATAACCACAACAACACAGGAACCTACAATATTAACCCCACTGCCGGAGCATTCACCATCGGACCGAACATGGTTTATAAAATTCCGCAAGGCACAATGTGGTTTGCTTCTGCAGCATCGGATGTATTGTTGCAGGGTTCCATGTATGTAAACGGTGGTACGGTAAAAGTAGGATCTACAGCCGGACTCCAGGGAATTCGTTCCGACCAAAACGGAACTTTTGTCCCGTATCTCGAAGTAACAGCCGGATCGTTGATCGTTTATGGTGGTATTACTTACGGAGGAGGATCTTCCAATGAACCTTTCAGTTTCAGAATGACTGGAGGAAATATCAGCCTGAACACAGGAACAACCGGAACCAATCGCCAGGTCTTCGTCGTAAATGATAAAGTAAACAGTGTGTTCAATATGACCGGAGGTACCATTACGATTGAAAAACCAAACATCACCGGAATTGCAACTGTAGACGTATCCATCCCCGGTACATTGGGAACTGTAACCACCACAGGCGGAACAATGGTTTTTGGTACTGCTACCACAGCCACCGGTAAAATCTTTAATTTCAAACCATACGCTGCCGCTACGTATCCGAATTTCAGAATTACAGGAAATCCAGCAAATACAGGAACCCTTGCACCTTCTACCGGTTCAACGGCAAGTTTCAGGCTGCTCAGTTTATACATCGATGTAAATAAGACCTTCGATATCCGTTCAGTTTCCGGCGCAACAGGTGATACAAAAACCATGACGTTGACATCTACTTGCAACGGAGTGGATGCACTTTACAACAGCGGAACATTTACGGCAAGACAAAGTACAGTTACTTTTAACCCGACAGGTGCACAAGCGATCGGCGGAGCAAATGTGACAACATTTTATAATTTGTCGATCAATAACGGAAACCACATTACCCTGAACAGGCCGGCACAGGTATCCAATTTCCTTTCCATGGTAAATGGAAAATTGCTTACAACCAATACCAATGTTTTGACTTGTTTGACCCATTTTTCATCGTTATACACATCAACCACA
>DAORHY010000165.1:0-8097 GCA_035438225.1 Bacteroidia bacterium | reverse complement strand
ATAAAACCCCAGTTTAATACGGCCCCGCCTTTTATAATAATTTTCATACTTCACTTTAAATTGGAACCAATCGTGGTTATCCTCTTCGAGTCTTCTGTCAACGGAAGTAGATCCGGGTATCGTGTATTCATTTGCATTTACATACCGCAGCCTGATATTTAAAAATGTGCCCTGATTTGCATATTGTTTCTTGTTTAGAGTACTTCTCTCAAATTCAAGAGCCCCGGTGAGTCCTTTCAGAATTGATTTATCTGCCGTGTCATTTTGAAGGAAGTTGGACGTCTGGTAATAATTATCAGCGACCCGGAAGTATGCAGCCGATGCAATAATTTTCCCCTTGTTTCTGGCTGGCAATCCAAAGTTTAAACCATAATTCTGATCTGATTCCACGATGTAGGCGGGTTTCTGGTCAGTAAAAAATGCATTGCTGCTCCTGAAAAAATCGTATTGGTTGAGTGTGACTTCCGCTTCAAGAAAATATGGAATTTTGGCCGGAGAATCCATTCTTATTTTTCCCTGTCCGGAAGTATAGAGCTTGCCAAAATAAAAATTGCCGCTAAAGGAATATGCTTTTCTGTGCCACACATTGTATTGAAGTCCGATAAAAGCCTCACTGATTGGCCTGGAACTCACACTTCCGCCGAATTGCGTGATAAGATCCTTTTCACGTTGAATCCTGACATTCATATCAAAGAAGCCGGTAACCGGATTGTATTTTAGTGTCGGGAAAATGGTTTTTACATTTTGATTCGCCACCAGCTGAAAGTAGGAGGCTTTCAGACGATTCAGCGGAATAGGGGAAAAGGATGGTTTCAGTACCTGACGAACATAATCTGCCTGCTTACTGTTGACCCCCTCAATAATTATATTGTCAACCAGTACCGGGTTCAGATTACTGCGGAATAATTTTCTTTTTGCCTGTAATGAATCACTGTTCACTTTTCTTTGAATGTTGAATTGCATCCGTTCCATCTGCGCAATTCCCGCCTTGTATCCTTCTTCAATCAAACCGTCGATATTGGAAAAATCAAACAAACCAAATTTGTCTGTATTCGGTTCAATAAGTATTCCATTTTCACAAATGACTGAAAAATTGGTAGGAGTGGTCATCATGGCACGGATCTGTGAAATGATGTTGGTTTCGGAAGTGGTCATTGTGCTTCCACCGGAATTAATTCCAATAATAATGTCCGGCTGAAAATCCTCAAGCATAACATCGGCAGGAAAGTTATTATACATGCCGCCGTCATAGAGAATCTTTCCCCCAAAGATCACAGGCCTGAAATAAAATGGATAGGCAGACGAAGCTCTGACGGCCATTCCCAGATCGCCATCTTTAAAAATGATTGTTTTTTTGTTTTCAATGTCTGCCGCAACACAACGAAATGGAACAAAAAGTGAATCGAAATTGTATTTTGCCTGCGCGATAACCGGGGCTGTGGTTTGCATCAGGGCATAATCCAAGGGGACAGAGCTCACCAGGCTTGTGGGGAGTGTAGTTTGAATGATTGAATCAAGCGAAAATTTCAAATTAATCCAGGAGGCATTTTCTTCCCTCTTCCTGAAATAGTACGTATAGTCTTCATCAATTACCCCCGTCGCCCAGTTGATGAATTCTTCGGTATGAACAATGGAGTCCATTTGGTGCGGCGACAAACCCATTGCATACATACAGCCAACGATGGATCCGGCAGAGGTTCCGGCAACGTAGTCAATCGGAATGCCGTATTCCTCCAAAGCTTTCATGACTCCGATGTGTGCCATGCCACGTGCCCCTCCGCCGCTCAGCACCAGCCCTACTTTTTGTGCTATCAGTGAGGCGGAGTTAAACAGGAAAAAAAGGACAAGATAGAACCTGAGGGCTTTTGAATTCACAAGGAACCTGGTTGGAAGAAATTTATTTTCAAAGTTACGAAGGAGAATCGATTTGTTGCAGAAGCATTTTTAGATATTCCGGAGTCAGTAACAAGCGCGAACCATACCAGGAAAACATTTCACCGTCGACCAGCAGGATTTTCGCAGCAGGAAGGATTGATTTCAATTGCGCAATATGTTCTTCCCTGAAAGGATAGGGTTCCGAAGACAGAAAGACGAGTTCCGGACTCAGTGACGCAATTTCTTCTGGCGAAGTCTCCGGATACCGGCTGCGGTGGTGAAAAATATTCTGTAAACCGCTCCATCCAAGTATGGCATCAATAAAAGTACCTGAACCTGCTGCCATCCAGGGATCTTTCCAGATAAGGTATGCGGTTTGAGGAGATCGAACTGACTTTGCTGAAGCAAGTCCTGCAAACCCGCTTTCGATTTTACTGACCAAAATTGATGATTCTGCTTCTTTTCGCACCAACTTTCCAACTGCATGTATCATCTGCATTGAGTCGTCAAGATTTTTAATGTCACTCATCCATACCGGGAATTCCCGAATCAGTGCATCGATCTGGGTGATTTCATTTTCCTCTTTGTTGCCGATGATAAGATCGGGTTGCAATGAGCGGATTCTTTCCAGGTTGATATTTTTTGTTCCTCCGACATGGGGTTTGACTGTTAATGCTGTTTCAGGGTGAATGCAAAACTTAGTAATTCCGGCAATCCGGTCAGCAACACCCAGATCAAACAATAATTCTGTTTGGGAAGGTACAAGAGAAATGATCCTTTCCGGTGATGCAGGAAGGTTAATGGTTCTGCCAAGCTGATCAGTAGAAGTAATCATCCGTGGAGGAAATCAGAAGCATCCGGAATTTTCAGAGCGAATGTGTATGTAAAAATTATCGTGCCAGCGCTTCTGCTATATCACTTTTAGTAATAATATAGCTTTGGTTTGCCTTGAAATCCTTTACAAGCACTGCTGAACGATCTCCTGAAATCATTTTTGACAGGTTATCCAGTGGAGTGGAAATGTCAACGAACGGGAGCGCCTCCTGCATGATGGATTCAACGCTTTCCTTTTTTGCATCGGGATTTTCCATGATCTTGTTGAACACAAGATTTTCATAAATGGACCCGATGATTCGGTCGCCGGAAGTGACAGGGATCTGGGAAAAATTGTGGTCCGTGATGAGCTTCAGTGCATTTGCGATGGTATCCTGCTTGTCAATCGTCATTAACGCTGCATTTTTTCTGGAAGCCACCAGGTCCTGTGCAGTCATTCCTTTCATATCCAGGTAACCCATCCGGCGCATCCAGTCGTCGTTGAAAATCTTGGCGATGTAACGGGTGCCATGATCGTGAAAAATGATTACTACTACGTCTTTTTCCGTAAGTTGATCTTTGAGTTGAAGTAATCCCGCAACAGCTGATCCGGCGGAGTTTCCGACCCAGATCCCTTCCTTCTGTACAATCTCCCTCGTCATCAGCGCAGCATCTTTATCGGTCACTTTTTCAAAGTGATCGATGATGCTGAAGTCGTAGTTTTTTGGAATAAAATCTTCTCCGATACCTTCCGTAACGTAAGGGTAAATTTCATTCTTATCCATTTTACCGGTGTCCCTGAAAATTTTCAGAACTGAACCATAAGTGTCAATACCCCAGATTTTAACCTTTGGATTTTTTTCTTTGAGGTATTGTCCTGTTCCGCAAATAGTACCTCCGGTGCCTGCACCCACAACCAGATGTGTGATTTTACCGTCTGTTTGCTCCCAGATTTCCGGTCCTGTCTGTTCGTAATGCGCCTGACGATTGCTGAGGTTGTCGTATTGGTTGGGATAAAACGAATTTTCAATTTCCCTGTTTAACCGGGCAGCAACTGAATAATAGGAACGCGGATCTTCAGGTTCAACATTGGTCGGACAAACAATTACTTCCGCACCAAAAGCCCGCAATGCATCCACCTTTTCTTTTGATTGTTTATCAGTGGTTGTGAAAATACATTTGTAACCTTTAACAATGGCAGCGATTGCCAATCCCATGCCGGTGTTCCCGGAAGTGCCTTCTATTATCGTTCCGCCGGGTTTCAGCTGGCCGGATTTTTCAGCATCTTCTATCATTTTAAGAGCCATCCTGTCCTTGATGGAATTACCCGGATTAAAGGTCTCAACCTTTGCATAGACTGTCGCTTTTACACCTTTGGTTACATGATTCAAACGCACCATCGGAGTATTGCCAATTGCATCCAGAATTGTATTGCACACTTTTTTTGATGAACTCATCGCCATAATAATTGGGGAAATTGAATAATTTTTTTGTGAAATAGGGTAGGGGAATCGGGTTGGGAAAGCTGAATTAATTCAGGTTTTCGCATGGCGAAGTTAATACTTCTGCGGAATTTTATTCGGTTTATAAATTACTGATTAAGAGTATTTTATGGCTTGTATCGGTGAAATCCTGGTAATAATGACGGAAGGAAGCACCAGCATTCCAAGACAAGTTAGCAGTGTCCCGCAATTTAAAAGTAAAATATGAATCAGGTTGAGTGAAACAGGAACATGGCTGATGTAGTACGATTCCTGGTCCAATTGGATCCATTGAAAATTTTGTTGCAGAAGGCACAATCCAATGCCGATCAGGTTTCCGATGAGTAATCCCCGGAAGAGAAGAAAACCGGAAACATAAATAAAGATTTTCCGGATGCTGATGTTGCCTGCACCGAGCGCCTTGAGTGTGCCAATCATGTTGACCCGTTCGAGGATGATAATCAACAAAGCAGAAATCATATTTATTCCGGCCACAATAATCATGAGTGTGATGATGATAATGGCGTTGATGTTTTGCAAATCCAGCCAGTCGAAAATCTGGGGATACATTTCTTTTATCGTTTTTGCATTCAGATCAGAGCCGGTCATCGCATACACCTTTGATCCGGTTTTTTCCAGATCATCAAAATCCCGGATTTTTATTTCAAATCCTCCGACCTGATCCTGTTTCCAGTCATTCAATTTTTGAATCTGGGCAATATCACAGAAAAGGTAGAGCTTGTCAAATTCTTCAAGCCCTGTTTCATATACACCGGCGATCCTGAATTTCCTTGCCCGCGGCGGCTGTTGGATGAAATACATAACCAGGTCGTCGCCGGTGTGCAGATTCAGTTTTTGGCTGAGAATCCTGGAAATGACAACATCATTGCTTTTTGCGGAATCATGAAATTGCAGAATGCTTCCTTCTGCCATTCTTGTTTCAAAGAAACTCCAGTCGAAATCCGCACCGATACCCTTTGCGACAACACCTTCGATCTCTTCGTTTGTCTTTACGATTCCGGCTTTTGTTGCGAAAGTCTGGACGTGTCCAATAGCAGGATCGTTTTTTAACTCTGCAAGAAATGGTTGCTTGTCTGAAATAGGTTTTGTTTCAAAAGAATTGTTTTCATCGTAATTACTGACCTGGATGTGAGATCCGAATCCAATCACCTTCTCCCTGATTTCTTTCTTAAAACCGGTCACAATCCCAAGCGCGATGACCATTACAGCAAAGCCAAGGGCAACACCGGACATAGCTATGCGTATAATCGGGCGGGAAATAAATGTTCCGCCTTCCTTTGAAAAGGAAATTCTTTTGGCAATGAATAATTCGTAGTTCAAAACAGAACCGTAAGTTTGCAATGATTTGTGGTTAAAGATATTTGATTCAAGCATGTCAGAGAACTGTCGCCTAAAATTCTTTTTCATATTCTTATTCATAATTCTCCTGATCGGGGAATCACCGCTTGCTCAGACAATTTTGCAACACGAACGGCTGAAGTATTCCGGGGATATCAGGACAGGTGCAGACCAGATGGAAGCTTATCTTCCTCTTCTGAAGGGAAAGCGGGTGTCCATCGTAGCAAACCAGACTTCAAGAATTGCTTCTGTACATCTCGTGGATACATTGATGTCCTCGGGAGTCACAATTCAATGCGTATTTGCACCGGAACACGGATTCAGGGGAGAGCAAGGAGCCGGTGAAAAGATAAAAGGAGGAATTGACCCGCAGACCGGACTTCAGGTAATCTCCTTATACGGGAAGCATCTGAAACCGACAAAACAGGATCTCGCTGCCACGGATCTTGTGATTTTTGATATCCAGGATGTCGGAGCCAGGTTCTATACCTATATAGCAACACTGCAATACGTCATGGAGGCATGTGCCGAGCAGAAAAAAGAAGTGTTGGTATTGGATCGCCCGAACCCGAATGGTTTTTATATTGACGGCCCTGTGCTGGATACAGTCTATCGTTCATTTGTCGGTATGAATCCTATACCGGTTGTTCATGGTATGACTGTTGGCGAATATGCAGGTATGTTGAACGGGCAACGGTGGCTGAAGGGGAAGCGTGTATGTAAATTGAAAGTTATACCGGTAAAAGGGTATACTCACAAAGATTTGTATCAACTTCCCGTGAGACCTTCTCCAAATCTGCCAAACATGACCGCTGTTTACCTGTATCCTTCCTTGTGTTTATTTGAAGGGACGAAAGTGAGTCTTGGTCGCGGTACCGATTCTCCTTTCCAAATGATAGGCTATCCGGGATTCACGGAAGGAGATATTGAATTTAAACCGGTAAACATTCCGGGTGTGGCCATGAATCCGCCATATACGGATACTTTGTGTCAGGGTATTGATTTGCGGTTGGCAATGAAAGATTCGATACCCGGACGATTGGAATTGGGATGGTTGTTGAGAATGTATCAGCAGTATCCGGAGAAGAAAGCTTTTTTTCAGCCTTTTTTTGATAAATTGTCGGGAACAGACAGGCTGAGAAAGTCGATTCAAAAAGAAACGGATGAGCTTACCATCCGGGAGAGCTGGCGAAAAGCGCTGGATAAATTTAGAGAGATTCGAAAGAAATACCTCCTGTATGAGGATTTTGAATGATTTCCAATTCATTGCCTGTGAGCGAAATTATCCGGACCAGTTGTTGTGAACTGTTGTTTGATAAGTAATTCTTCTTTCATCAATCATTGTTGTTTTTTTTTATTTTTGAATCTCATTTTGTACCCTCACATCAAACACGAACACATGAAAAAGATGTACGTATTGTTTTTTGCTGTACTTCCTTGTTTGGCCTTATCAGCTCAGGACAGAACCTGTGCGACCATGAGCTCCCTGGAAGACAGAATGGTTAAGGATCCTTCACTCAGACAGCAACATGAAGATTTTGAAAAAATCACGCAGGAATGGATCAGAACACATTCAACTCCTGTTGCTGTTTCCGTATTCCCATCCCTGCAAGGCTTTGTTCCTACCGGAGACCGGGAAGTTGATCAGCAGCGATATGCTGCGGCGAAAGCGGCTATCATCCGTGAAAAGGGAAAGGCGAAATTAGCAAGTCCTGTTCCTTCGACGACTGCAGACCAAAAAACATCGGTTAATAAGTCAAAAGCAAAGTCTGTGTTTGTTTATGGCAATGAAGGAGGTTCGAAATGAGAACTATTTTCAGAACCTTCATGGTGTGTTTCTTATTTTATTTTACTACTGCTGTTACGAACGGGCAATGTCCTTACGATAACACTATTTATTTGACCGGATCAGCGCCAACTGTTGTAAATGATTTTGCTGAAGCACAGGAAACCTGGGCTGGTGAATTCAACCGTGTTACAGGATTGGTTGCCGGAAACACCTATCGCATTTCCACATGCGGGACGCCGACTTTTGACAGCCAGATTTCAATTTACACTGCCGGTGGGGGAACATTTATTGCAAGTGATGATGATGGCTGCGGGACTCTTGGTGGGCCTTCATTAATTGATTTTACACCCACAGTAAGCGGGGATTATGATTTCCTTCTTGATTTTTACCAGGATGACAACAATCCCTGTGCAAGCAACCAGGTGGATATGACGATGCGAATCACGTTGATTAGTATCGGTGGAGCCCAGGATCCTCCGGATATTACCATTCCGGTTGTGGTACATGTCGTTTTTAATGACCCATCAGAAAATATTTCAGATGCCCAGATTGCCTCTCAGATAACTGTTCTCAATGCGGATTTCCGTAAACGAAATAATGACCTGTCAATTATTCCCGGAGCATTCGCCGGATTGGCAACGGATTCTAAAATTGAATTTTGTCTGGCGGTCCGTGAGCCCTTTGGTCAGGTGACAACTGGAATAACAAGGACCTCCACCAATGTGTTTGAATTTACTTCCGACAATGGAGTGAAGTCAACCGCTTCCGGAGGACACAGTC
>DAORHY010000164.1:0-8133 GCA_035438225.1 Bacteroidia bacterium | reverse complement strand
AAGCCTATGATGCGAGCAATACGCTCTGCCATGACAATATTTGAAGGATGAACACCATGTTGAATAAGATTGATTACTTTCGTAACCTTATTTATTCCGGTATGATACAGTGCATTGGTATCCAGAAGTCGTATGAAACACTGAAAGTTCTGAAAGGAATTGAACTCACTATTCAAACCGGTGAGATTGTTTCTATAGTGGGAGCTTCCGGAGCCGGCAAGAGTACTTTGCTGCACATCCTGGGTACACTTGAAAGACCCGATTCCGGAAGGGTGCTGATTGATACTGTTGAAATCACTTCCCTTTCCCCAAAAAAACTCGCGCTTTTCAGAAATCAGAAAATAGGATTTGTTTTTCAATCACACCACCTTCTTCCTGAATTCAATGCATTGGAAAACGTGATGATGCCGGCATTTATTCTCGGCAAATCCAGAAAGGAAGCTTCTGCAAAAGCGATGTACTTCCTTGAGTTGCTTGGTCTCCGGGAAAGGATAAATCACCGTCCCGCTGAACTTAGCGGCGGCGAACAACAACGCGTTGCAGTCGCCAGGGCACTGGTCAACGAACCCAGTGTCATCTTTGCAGATGAACCTTCCGGCAACCTGGATTCAAATTCTGCAAAATCATTGCACCACCTTTTTCTTGAATTAAGGCAACAGGTCAGACATACATTTGTAATCGTTACACACAATGAAGAGCTTGCCGGCATGGCTGACCGTAAGCTGGTCATGAAAGACGGATTGCTCACCGACAAAATATAAACAAACAGAAATGAATCTTTCCTCTATCGTTCATGCATCATGGTTTTATTACCGGCTATGGATTGCACCATTCGCGTTGCTATTCTCCTTTTCAGCTGCCGGTTCTGCTGTTGACAGCTGGACAAGAAGAGCAGATTTTCCCGGTGCTGCACGAATCAATGCAGTGAGTTTCGTAGTACACGGACAGGCATTCACAGGCACCGGTGAAGACAGCCAGGGAAATTTACTTTCGGATTTCTGGAAATTTGATCCTGACCTCGACACCTGGTCGCAGGTAGCAGACTTTGCCGGTGGTGGAAGAAAAGGAGCCGTTGGTTTTTCCATTGACACACTGGGTTACGTGGGGACTGGTTACGACGGAGTACAATTCAGGAAGGACTTCTGGCAATTCAATCCTGTCACAAATTCCTGGCAAAGCACCCAGGAACTTGGCTTGTACAACGCGATTGCCATCACGAACGGAAGAAGGGATGCGACCGCCGTTGTTGTGGAGTCCAAAGCTTATGTGATCTGCGGCTACGATGGCTCTTCAGGTTACCTGAAACAAACCTGGCAATTTGACCCTGCTGCCGATACATGCTGGACATTGAAAAGAAATCTTGGAAATGTATCAGACCTGGTCTTGTTTGGCCGTCGCTGGGGAGTTGGCTTTGCGATCCAGGATACAGTATACTTCGGTACTGGATTTTCCTTTTCGCAAGACCTGAAGAAGGATTTCTGGAAATACAATCCCTTGCTGGATGCGTGGACGCAACTGGCCGATTTTTCAGGAGATTACCGTTCAAATGCAACCGGCTTTTCACTTTTCAACAAAGGATACATTGCCTGTGGCACAACAAATTCATACCAAAATGATGTGTGGCGATACGATCCTTTTTTCAATTTCTGGACAGCAGTTTCTTCCTATGGAGGCTCTCCTGTATGCAATGGTATTTCCTTTGTCATTAACAATCGTGCTTTTGTCGGATTGGGAAATGACAGCCTTTATAATTTCAAATCCGATTTGTGGGAATACATTCCTGACAGCACATCCGGAATCCCGGAGAATGGCGATGTCTTTTCAATAAAAATTTCTCCGAATCCGGTCCGGAGTTTTATGGAGATTTATTCTGAAAAAACAGGAACCGAAAACAAAGCAGTTTTTTCTTTGTACAACTCTTCAGGCCGTTTGTGTTTCCAGCAGGTGCTGACAGATTCACGAACCCTTCTTGATTGTCGGGAATTTCCCGGAGGAATTTATTTCTACTCTGTTTCAGACGGTCACAAAAAAAATACCTGCGGTAAAATCATTGTGCATTGATTTTACCGCAGGTAAAAAATGAGTTGCTGAACTCAGACGCTTATGGTCGTAATACGTAGAGAAACGACTGGCTGGAGTTTTCAATCATTGAATAATCTCCGGATTCAACAATCCAGTCTCCATTCAGATCTTCACTAAGGTAACCAAACATAAATGCCTGGGCATTGTTTTCAATCTGACTGTAGTCAGTCGATTCCAGGAATTCGTCCTGATTCACATCTCCGCTGAACAAAGCAAACACCCCTCCTCCTACTGCTTTCTGGTTGGAACCGTACGCTTTATTCATTGCATTAGAGAAATCATATGCCAGTGCACCGCCGGTGAGACTGAAAGCGCTATTGCTCCATGTTTGCAGCGCATTGCGATGGCGGACACGGATGTAGCAATTTTTTCCAGCCAATGAAGACGGTACTTCAACCTGAGCAGTTCCGTTTGTTGCAAGCAGAGCCCTATTACTGAATACTACCGGATAGCCCGGCAGGTTTTCAATCAGTTCGATCACAATCGTATCACAAACAAGGGGATGATTTTGAGGATCTGCAACAGCAACCATTGTATTTGATCCGGTATAAAATCCCTGAATGAACAAATGCACTCCGAGAGTGAACGTATTCACAACAGTAAAACTACCTGCACTGCATCCCGTGCAAACAGCTCCGTTGGATACACAGACAATTCCTGTGGCAGACCCGGCCGGAACTACAGCTGCAATCTGATTATCGCTGTTGATTGAAAAGGAAGTAGCTGCGACCCCATTGAATGTCACACTGGTTGCACCGCTGAATCCGGCACCGGAAATCAATACAAGTGTACCTTGAGCTCCCTGCGATGGACTGATGGCATTCACAGAAACTACAGGCACCACAGTGGACATGACAGAGGACGTTCCGCTACATCCGGTAGCAGAACTGGTGGCAGTAACCGTATACGTTGTTGAAACGAGCGGTGAAGCAGACGGATTCTGTGTTCCGGAAGTAAAACCGGCAGGATTCGAACTCCATGTGTATGAATAGGTTTCGTTGTTCAGAACTGTAAGCGTCCAGTTCAGAATTTGTCCAACATCCGTTCCGGCTCTGTCGATAACGATTAATTTCCACGTTCCATTGATATTTCCTGTCAGGTTATTCAGGTTCCCGTCAGGTTTGTAGGTATTGGTGAATGGTGCGATTCCCGCTGAAATCAATGTGGATGCACTCATCGAAAAAATTGTATTCGTAAAGTTATCACCACTTCCTCCCCTTCGGTTACTCAATAGAGTTGAATCTCCGGAAGGAGCTTTCACCCATATTTCAATATCCGCATCGTAAGTGTGTGTCAGGTTAATTTTTACACTCACAATGGAACCGGAAGATAATGTTGCAGGCGCGACACCACTAACGACCAGCGGAGAATAAACAGGAGTTGCACCGGTGGTGCTGTTGTAATCGATGATTGCGACGGGCACACTGGTTGTATATCCAACCGGGCCTTGCTGGGGTGTGTTGGAAACAACCGATGAGAGTTGAGCCTGACTGCCCTGGCACAAAACTGCCGGGGTAGCAGAGGAAGTAACATTCAGACTGTTGATTGTGACTGCAACCGGTGCGCTCGTAAATGTACATCCCGTAAAGTAGGTTGTAGCGGAATACGATCCCGCAGTATTCACGGTGATGGACTGGGTGGTTGCGCCATTTGACCAAAGATAACTGTTGGCGCTGCCTGCTGTCAGCGTCACAGATTGTCCGGGACAAAGCGCTGTAGGACCACTTGCGGTGACTGATGAAGAAGATCCGGTCTGACGGGTCAGTGTCCAGGGAACAACCATGATATTGTTGTTTTCTTTTGATTCGAGGAAGTAGTTCAAAGGATCAATTTGAGCAACGATGTAATACTGGCCATTGCAAACGCCCGGGGGAATGTCGATCCACATGCCATCAAGGCTTTGATAATAAATATCAGTAAAGCCGGAGGAGATGCCCTGGAATGTAGGTGAACAGCTGTAACTTCCGCCACCCAAACCATAATTTGGGAAATTTCCGTTTGTAAGGGTGGTTCCGTTAGAATCTACACAATGTCCATTGTATGTCGAGCAGGAACCGTAATCCATGAGACAAAATGCAAGCTTCGCACCGTTGCCGATAATTGGCCAATTCAGAGGATTTGGATCTGCAGTCGCGGAACGAAGTGTGAAGACACCCCAATTGTCAACGTGCATGTGACCGTGAGTCGGGTGATACGTCATTGTCCCTGCATCCCTGTCATAGTATGTCATGACCCCATTGGTCTTGTGATATACACGCTGTTTGATAAGTTGTTTTGGCGCACTACCGTCGGTGCATGTAGCAGGAGCAGAACCGTAAAAGGTATCTGTTCCACAAACATAAATCGATTGAGCCCGGATTTCCAAAGGACCGAATCCAATGTTTGGAGTGCTGACAGATATTCTCAACCTTCCGTTGTTGGCTCCGTTTCCTGTTTGAGAATACTCAATTACGCCACTAGAACCGCTGACGGTGAGCGGAGGCCGTGCAATTTTGATATCCGGGAGCAAGTCGCAATCCGATGATCCATCCTGACAGGAACAGGAGGTCGCATTTGTCGTCGTACATTGGGCTGTACTTAAATGAGGAAGGACTAAAAATAATCCAATACACAGTCGTAATATTACCTTCATGAAGAGATATGTTAATTTATTTTAAATGAAATAATTATTCGCAGGAAGAGGGAAATCCGGACATTAAATTCCGTATTTGCTAATATAATATTATTATTCATCAATTTGAACTAATACAAGAAATTATTAATATAATCCAAGTGTCTTTCAAGTTAAAAATAGCCTAATTTGCTCATCAAATAAATTCACAAGCTCATGTTACTTCCGAAAAACCGACTTCTGTTCATTTTTTTTCTATTGAGTTGTATTGAGTACAGTACAGCACAGGTGAGCACATACACATTTCAATCGGACCTGGGTCTTTATAATGAGCTGACATCTGGAACTCTACTGGGTGATACCAGCTCGGAAGATCAGTATTTCGTTGATCTTTCTACACCTCTGGGAAGCAATAATCCGAATGGACCCGGAATTCCGATCGGCTTTTCCTTCCTGTACAATGGATTCAGTTATAATGTTTTCGGTGTAAACGCAAATGGATGGATAGGACTTGGGAACGGATCGGTTGACCTGACCTCGGTATCCGTTTATTTTCCGCTCAGTTCAGCCATTGGCAGCAATTTCATCGCAGCCTTTGCACGAAATTTACAAGCACAAAGCGGTTCCTCCATTCTGTGCAGCACTTTGGGAATCAGCCCTTCAAGAGTACTTGTTGTTCAGTGGAAAAATTTCAGAAAACATGGAAATATCGGAGATCAATTCAATTTTCAAATCTGTTTGTTTGAAGGTTCTAATCGCATTGAATTCAGTTACGGCTCCATGATCAGTAATCTTAATTCCAGTTTTGTCACTGTCGGGATGATTGGAAATGACAGCAGTGATTTTAATCTGCGGGCAACCACTACAGGCGGATGGGCAAGTACAACAGGCGGCGCCACCAATACTGCTACCTGCTCAGTAAATCCGAACTCACTTCCGGATAACGGTTTACGTTTCAGGTGGGAAGCACCTGCACCGTGCACTGCTCCGCCAATCCCGGGTGTCACATTGTCCTCTTTGCCCTCTGTTTGTCCGAACAATCCTTTCATTGTTTCAATCACCGGTAACAGCAGCGGACCCGGTCAAACGTATCAATGGCAAACATCACCGGATTCACTTTCCTGGTCGGATGTCACCGGGGCAACTGCACTGAGCTATGCATCCACACAAATCAGTCCGAACTGGTACAGATGTGCAGTGACCTGCAGTGGCCAGACAGCATATTCTGAGCCTGTTTATGTTGACTTTAGTCCACCCACGCTTTGTTATTGTACACAGAATCTTGGAGGTGACTGTATGGGGTATGGTTCGATTGACAGTGTCCGGATTTCGAATACGACCCTGGCAAACTTAGGTTCCGGCTGTAGTAATCTCACTGCTCCGAATTATTCCGATTATCCTCCTGTCGGATTTACAACTGCTACCTTAATCCGGAATGCAAGTTATCAGATCAGCGTCACGACCACCTTCAATGCTAGCATTTCGGCCTGGATTGATTATGACCAGAATGGATCATTTGACGCGACTGAATGGATCGAAGTAAGTACTGCAACACAACCGAATGTAGTTGCCAGCACACTTTTTATTGTTCCATCCACTGCAGGTTATGGAACTACTAAAATGAGAATTCGAACCCGTGCAGCGGGATCTCCAAATGGAGCCATTGACGCCTGTACGCAGTTTTTCTCCGGCGAAACAGAAGATTATACCATAACCCTGGATGATGGTACGGGATTAAATGTGGCGGATCAAACTTCCGGAATAGTTGAAATTTATCCGAATCCTGTACGGGACAAACTTATCCTGAGAGTGAAACAGACAATTCAATCTGCTGTCATCAACCTTTATAATTTGCATGGAAAAATATGCTTTAGTAAAAACATGAATGAATTGTATTCGGGCGATGAATCAGAAATTAACCTGCATTCGTTGTCTCCGGGAACTTACATTCTTGAATTTCAATCGCTGACAGGTGTACAACATGATCGTGTTGTAGTCGTTCATTAATACTAAACAACGAACACAACAGTATCTTCCCGGAGAATAAGTTGACCAATAACAGCAGCAGGATAAGCAGGAGATAGTTCGTTCAGCAAGTTGGTCACTTCTTCAACGCGATCCGGGTTCACGGCAAGGAGGAGCCCACCGCTTGTTTGCGGGTCACACAATGTGATGAATTCCGGACCCTTGATGCCGCTCACTTTTTTCTCATAACTGTTCCAGTTTCTGTAGGTGTTGTCAGGAAAAATAAATTGTGCGGCATACGCTGCGGCTCCTTCGATCACAGGTATTTTTATGTTTTCCAGTCGGGCAGAAACACCGCTACCTTCACACATTTCTATCAGGTGGCCCAGCAGTCCGAAACCGGTCACATCGGTCATTGCATGAACTCCGGAAATTTGCCCGAGTTTTATTCCCTCGCTGTTGAGTTTAACCATCACGCCGATTGCTCTTTCAAGATCTTCCCCTGATATGACACCGCGTTTGTGTGCAGCCGCCAAAATACCGGTACCCAGCGGTTTTGTCAACACTAAAAAATCTCCCGGTTTTGCAGTTGAATTTTTTCGAATATTTTCTTTTTTCACAAGGCCGTTTACCGCAAGCCCGAAAATGGGTTCGGAAGTATCAATGGTGTGGCCGCCGGCAAGAGGAATGCCGGCTAGTTTACAAATTGATTTCGCTCCGGCAATTATTTTTCCGGCAACCGCTGTCGATAATTTTTCCACCGGGAATCCAAGAATAGCCAGTGCAAGTACCGGGCTCCCTCCCATTGCATACACATCACTCAATGCATTGGCGGCAGCAATTCGGCCATAATCAAACGGGTCATTTACAACCGGTGTAAAAAAATCAGTAGTGCTGATCAGGCAAGAGCCATCCGGCAATTCCAGCACTGCTGCATCGTCTTTGTGTTCGTTGCCGACAATCAATTTCGGAAAGGAATCCTCCGTCATTCCATTTCCGAGAATTTCTTCCAGGACAGCTGGAGCAATCTTACATCCGCAACCGGAACCATGGCTAAAGTGCGTCAGTTTTACTTCCTCATTCGTTGTTGTTTCCATTGACTATTTGATAAGCTGCATTTCATTTGTCAGCGAAAGAATGCGAGCGGCAAAATCCCTGTGAGATTCTCCCGGTTGAATTTCGATTCTCATGATCTCTGCATTTTTTCGCTCTTCATTTCCATGCGCATAGGTTTTATCATAATATTCAAGCAAGATGCTTACCCATTCATCGAAATTCCCATCCTTGAGGGCTGATAAAGCCGACTGTGTACGGAGGCCACCTAATCTTTTCTGTAAGCGGGCAGTGCATTCAGCCAATTGTTCTCCTGGAAAGTGACCATACTCTTGCAGAATTCTGCCCGCACGTTGATGTTTTGAAACCACCACTTCCACAAGAGGCGCCTCCTGGATTACTTTATACAATGGATCTGGAAT
>DAORHY010000163.1:0-8134 GCA_035438225.1 Bacteroidia bacterium | reverse complement strand
CTGCACAAGCCGCCACTCTGTGCAGGATCTGCCGGAGGGTTCATCATGAATGAGATATTTACATAATGAAAAGAGCCGGTATCTGCAGGTGTAAAGACATCGCGGAGTACCAGGTTCCAGGTTCCATTCGGATCCGAGTTATCGTTGAAAATATTGATGGATTCCTGTGGAAAATAAGCTCCGTTGAACGGTGGTGCCGCAAACTGAATCCAACCACCTGTTCCATTTTCCATAAAACAGGTATTGGGATAACCGGTTGCATTGCCGCCTTTGGTATCCACAAGCACAACTTGTTTACCATCCGGTGACTGCAATCTTACCTGCAAATCAGCAGAAAACTGATGGGTAATCTTCAGACAGATTGCACCCAATCCATAGCTTGTATTGATACTGGCCGGCAAACCGGAAACCTGTATGGGAATATAAATATCGGTATTGGTGTTCGGGATCTGAGTCCACGTTGTATTGCTAAAGGTTTGTGCCCATAACAATGTTGGAAAAAGAGCAAATAAAGTAAGGAGTTTCTTCATGCCTCTGTTCTTTGTGTAAGATTTTACGATTTCGTAAAAATAAACAAATCCACTAATAATCAACTCATCCTGAAATATTTTCAAAGAAATATCCACGTTTCCTGTGAATTTGGAATGCATCAAATTATCAACAGAATAGTTGAAAACGGATAGAAGACGAATTAACTATTAACTTTGTGCAAAATCAACCTATCGCTATGCAAATTACCGGTATACTTAAAGTAAAGAAATCCGAGCAGGTCGTTAACGACCGTTTCAGGAAGAGAGAATTCGTCCTGACTGACAACTCCTCACAGTACCCTCAACACATCAGTTTCCAGTTGACGCAGGACCGATGCGGATTGCTGGATTCCGTTCAGCAGGGTGAAAATATCACTGTACATTTCAACCTTCGTGGCCGGGAATGGACAAGCCCACAGGGTGAGATTAAATATTTTAATACACTCGAAGCATGGAAAATCGAAAGGGCCGGTGCTCCGGTAAGTAACGGCAACGACTTTAACCAGTCTGTACCCGATTATGAAAATATGCCGGCTCCTGCCAAGGACGACCTGCCTTTCTGATCAATGATTCGTCGTGAAAACTTCACGGTACGTAATAAAAAAAGAAGTGGATTTCAAGGTATTGCTACCCTAAAATCCACTTCTTCTTTTATAAATCAGGATTAGTGAACGTGCCCGTGAGCAATTTCTTCTTCAGTCGCTTCACGAACTTCCACTATCTCTCCGGAGAAATGGAGAGTATGCCCTGCCAATGGATGATTAAAATCCATTTTTACTGAGGTATCATCATAACCCAATACTCTTCCGTTCAACACATTTCCCTGGTTATCGCTCATTGGGAGGACGTTTCCAATTTTCAGAATTTCAAAATCGATGACATCGTCCACCTTGAAAATATCTATAGGCAGGCTGATCACAGCCGTTTCATCGGCATTTCCATACGCATCCAGGGCATCGATCACGAAATCAAAAGAATCTCCGGAAGTTTTGCCCTCGAGGCCTTTTTCAAATCCGGGAATCATCATTCCAATTCCGTAAAGAAAGCGAAGGGGTTGGGTGGCGTCCGCCGTTTCAATGTGTCGTTTTTCTTCAGCCGGAAGATTTGCGTGTAACCGGTAAGTAACGGTAACAACCTTATTATTCGCAATTTGCATCTTGATTTTTTTTTGGCAAAGGTATATTTATTTTGATCCCGATCCTGTACTTTACGAATAATTTACCGGGTTAACCTTACCCGTATTTGCCTGATAATTATGGATTCACTTACTCATACTGTCCTCGGAGCCTGTGCAGGCGAAGCCCTGGCCGGGCGCAAACTTGGTAAAAAAGCCATGCTCTGGGGAGCCCTTGCCAACAATCTTCCGGATATCGATGTGATCACTTCCGGATGGATGAGCCAGGCGGACTCCCTCCTTGCTCACCGGGGGTTTACGCATTCCATTTTATTTGCCCTGATCATGACACCATTGCTTGCCTTATGGTTTAAGCACCGGGTTAAAAATGATCTCATGACACGTAATGACTGGATCATCCTCTGGGGCAGCGGAATGTTTTTTCACATCGGGATAGACGCACTCACAGCATATGGAACAGGATGGTTTGAACCATTTCATCATCATCGCGTTTCCTTCAATATCCTGTTCGTCGCGGATCCCTTTTACACAATCAGCCTTCTCATCGCAAGCATTGCATTGCTGGTACTGGGCAGAAACAGCAGCTATAGAAAATTCTGGATGCGTTTTGGTCTGCTGATTTCCACGGTGTATATTTTCTATGCATTCTCAAACAAATACCGCATCGATAAAACTTCACGACAAAATTTCAGCGAACAAAACATCCACGAAGAAGATTATTTCACCACACCCACTCCGCTCAATAACTGGTTATGGTACATTGTTGCGAAAACCGATTCCGGATATTTCACCGGCTATCGTTCTTTATTTGATAAAACCGAACATATAGATTTTTCTTATCTGCCACGACAGGATTCACTGCTCGCACCCTTCCGGAATGATGATGAATTGAAAAAACTCATTCGATTTTCTCAGGGATACTATAGTGTCGAAGAATTGGGTGATACCGTTTTTCTCAGCGATCTCCGATTTGGACAAGTGGTGGACTGGAAAAGTGGGAAATCAAGATCTGTTTTCAGGTATGCACTGAACAACAATGTGAATAATGACTTGATAATTCAAAAAGGAAGAATGGAAGGATCCGGAAAAGAGGCATTTCAGGCATTGATTGAAAGAGTCCAAGGAAAATGAATGGGCTTTGCGTTCGTTGTTGATCAACACGATTAATGCCTTTCGTCCCTTTTCCTTCCCTGAATCAAAGGTCAGCAGCTTTGGCGATGAGTTCGGCAATATCAAGAACTTTCACTGAGTCTTCCTGATTGAAATTCTTTACTCCGTCGGTCATCATGGTCATACAGAACGGACAGCCGACAGCGATGTAATCCGGTTTTAAGGTAAGGGCTTCTTCCGTCCGTTCGACATTGACGTCCTTGTTTCCCTTTTCAGGTTCTTTAAACATTTGTGCGCCTCCTGCTCCGCAACAAAAGCCTTTGGCCCTGGAACGTTTCATTTCTGAAATTTCTGCATCGATTTTTTCAAGCACTGAGCGGGGGGCTTCATAGACCGAGTTGCCACGTCCCAGATAGCAGGGATCGTGAAAAGTAATTTTCTTTCCCCGGAAACTGCCTCCCTGCACCTTAATTTTTCCTTCAGCGAATAACTTTTCTAGTAATTCAGAATGGTGTACGACTTCGTAGTTGCCACCCAGTTCAGGATATTCGTTCTTCAGGGTATTGAAACAATGCGGACAAGCTGTCACAATTTTTCGAACACCATATCCATTCAACACCTGGATATTCATCATCGCCTGCATCTGGAAGAGGAATTCATTTCCGGCCCTTTTAGCCGGATCTCCGGTACAACTTTCTTCAGATCCCAGAACTGCAAAACGCACACCGGCATGATGCAGAATTTTTGCGACAGCTCTCGTGATTTTCTGGGCGCGTTCATCAAAACTTCCTGCACAGCCTACCCAAAAAAGTACATCCGGGGCTTCTCCGCGGGATGCAAATTCGGCCATTGTCGGTACCTGGAATTCCATGGATATCAAATATTATTCATTTTCTAAAACACATTAGTCTGCATTTGCCCAATTGAAACGGTCGGCCTGAGCAAACTGCCAGGGGGCTCCATTGTTTTCTATCTTATTAAACATCCCTGCCAGTTCCTGGGGAACCTTCGATTCTTCCATGACCAGGTAGCGGCGCATGTCGATAATAATGCTGAGTGGATCAATATTTACAGGACAGGCCTCTGTACATGCATTGCAGCTGGTACACGCCCAAAGTTCTTCTTCGGTAATATAATTCAACAAGGATTTTTCATCCCTGAAATCTTTACCGTTCCTGTCAATATTTTTTCCTACTTCTTCCAGCCGGTCCCGTGTGTCCATCATGATTTTTCGCGGCGAAAGAAGTTTGCCTGTTTGGTTCGCCGGACAGGAAGAGCTGCATCTCCCGCACTCTGTGCAGGAATAGGCATCCATGAGCTGTTTCCAGGTCAGATCATACACATCCTTCGCACCAAAACGCTGCGGTACGGCATTGGGATCACCCGGCGGAAGGATGGCGGATGGATCCAGCATCAGTTTTACTTCCCGCGTCACACTTTCCATGTTCGTGAACCTTCCTTTGGCTTCCAGGTTGGAATAATACGTATTTGGAAATGAAAGAAGAATGTGAAAGTGCTTGGAGTAAGGAATGTAATTCAGAAAAAGAAGAATGCCAACGATATGAAACCACCAGCAAAACCTTTCTATCATTTCCAGTGACTCACTGCTCATCCCTGAGAAGGAGCCTGCAAAAACAGTACTCACCGGAAATGAACCTGCCCGAATATAATGTCCAAATTCTCTGGCCTGAAGAATACTGTCAGTTGCATTCATGGTAAGAAATGCTGTCATGAGCAATACTTCAGTGATCAGGATGATATTGGCATCCGTGCGTGGCCAGGATGTCATTTCTTTCATCCAGAAACGCTTCAGTTTTAGAATATTCCGCCGAGCGAGAAAAACCAAAACACCCACTAATACCAGCAATGCAAGCACTTCAAAACTAGCAATCAGAAGATTGTATACGGGTCCCAGTGATGAAAAAAAACGATGCGTACCGAATATTCCGTCGATTACGATTTCCAGCACTTCAAAATTGATGATGATAAATCCAACGTAAACAAAAATATGCATGATCCCGGCTACCGGCCTTACGACCATTTTCGATTGACCCAAAGCTACCCGGACCATAGTCATCCAACGATCAGATGAACGGTCTTTCCTGTTTACATCCCGACCTAACTGAATATTCCGGATGATCTTCGTCAAATTCCTCGTAAACCAAAAGGTGGCGGCTACTAAAATGAGAACAAAAAGCACCTGTGATATCATAGTGGTAATTCATTAATTTTTGCACAATCATCCTGAAACATGGACCGGGTAGTGGGTTGTTGTTGGGTATCAGTTATCAGGTCGTACCAATTTGGAATCAACCATTCGATTCTCTCCTACCTAATTTTTAATTCTTCTTCACATCTTTCTTCTTACCACCAAACGATATCAATGAAACATTGATATAGCGTTTCGGGTTTTCATGCAGGTCCAAAATCAGTGCATCGAGGTCTCTGGCGGTGGAATTGAGATTTGTATACAAACTGTCGTTTGTTGCCAGTTGCCCGAGCGATCCCTGGCCTTTGTTTACTCCGTCAAATAAAATAGCTGTTTGCTCCAGGGTCTTTTTGGCATTGTCGATTGTTGCGGCAAGATTTGCTTTTGCAAGGGTATCCGAAATAGAAGCAAAATTGTTGAGGATATCCGCAATCTTGTCGTTGTTGTTTTTGATATTTGAAGTGATGGACTCCAGGTTGTCAAAAATTGTCCGCAACCGGCCCTGCTTGGCTAATACAGTATCCATGTTTGAGGCAATGTTCTGTATAGAATACAATGAATTCGAAATACTTTCAAAAGATTTCTTCAGATTGTTTTTTGTGTCTTCATTAAACACTCCGCGAAGAATCAGCAACACCGAATCCAGTGAACTCAGGAGATTTTCTGCCTTAATCTTGATCGGCGCTACCTGGGCACTCACCTGTTCTGTCAGGCTGCTTTGCATCGCGCTCCTGAGTGTGTCTCCATCCTGCAATTCTTCCTGTGAATCTCCAAATACCATCCGAATGCCCTTGGTACCGAGCAGATCGGTGCTGTAGATCTCAGCAACTGAGTTGCGGGGAATTTTCACTCTGCTGCTTACGTGCATACTTACCAGAATCTTTCCGGAATAATCCGGCAGTAGGACCAGGTTCCGGACAAGTCCGACTTTCATCCCGTTGACATGTATGACATTGCTTGCAGACAATCCGTCCACTTTGTCATACACTGCAAAAACAAGCTTCTGGCTTGTAAAAAAATCTTTCCCTGTCGGATAATTCACACCCCAGAACATCAGGGCGATGCCTGTGGTGACAATCAATCCTATTTTTGCTTCTTTCGAAATTTTCATACAATCTATTTTCCTGCCCTGTTTGAATCATTTCCCGGAAAGATCTGTTCCGGAAAAGTTTTTAAAAGTAAGTATTTTATCCGAAGCCCCTATCCACAGGAGCTTCCATCTGTCAACACCGGGAATTAGACCGTTTAATCTGATTCAGGTTCAGTGCAGCTTGTGTCCGCCCATCGACTGGATTCTCAATCAATTCATTCATACTTTCCGGGTTCTGTTTCCAGCACCGGAACTCCGGGCACTCAACTTATTTTTTTTTCAACATCTCCCTGGCCTCTTTGATGCTTATTCTTTTGTTGTTCAGAAAGGCCACTACAAAAGCATCTTTAAATCCTTTGGTACGCATTTCATCCTGGAGATTCACTGCATCATTCATACTTGCAAGATCTCCCGTGATGTATTTATAAACTCCATTCCCCTTTTCCTCCCTGACATTTTGCAAGCCTTTAAATTTTTTACTTGACTTTTCAATACGGGTCGGAGAAATGAGAATCTGCACACCAAAGCTTAAATTTTCATTTGTATTCGATTCAACCGCATCCGTCTTGTCTTTTACCGGTTCTACATCTTTCGGTTTCACTTCAGCAACCTGTGTATCCTTTACCACAGGCTTGGTGTCCCCATCGTTTTTCGCATCGTTGATATTTTTTTTAGTGGGCGGTCCTGCAGTATCGCCGGTTGGTGAGGATTGTTCAATCTCAGTCGTTTCCTGTTTGATACCGCTCGATTCAATACCGCTTTTGTAAGATTTAAAGGCATTGTAAATTCCATGGGCAATTTCCTGCTGACCTTTATCAGAACCCAGGTATTTCGCCTCTGACGGATTGGAAAGAAATCCAGTTTCAATGAGGATACTGGGCATTGCAGTTTTATACAAGACCAGAAAACCGGCCTGCTTCACTCCGCGGCTGGGCCGCCCTTTGGATTTGAGTTCCTGCTGGACAGCAGAAGCCATCTTCAGGCTTTGATCGAGAAAAGTATTCTGATAAAGCGAAAAGATGATATTTGCCTCCGGACTGTTCGGGTCGAAACCATCGTATTGCTTGGTGTAATCTTTTTCAAGGAGGACTACTTCATTTTCACGCTTGGAAACTTCAAGGTTTGCTTCAGACATGTGCAAACCCATCACCCATGTTTCCGCTCCCAGTATTTCTTCGTTGCACAATTCTTTTTTCTTCTTCTTGTTAAAATAGCAGGCTGAGTTGCAGTGAATGCAAATGAACAAATCGGCTCGCGCGTTATTCGCAATGGCAGCCCGTTCATGCAATTCAATAAAAACATCTGTTTTACGTGTGTAGATAACTTTAATATCCGGGAAGTGTTCTTCAATGTATTTACCAAGTTTCAGTGCAATTCCCAAAGCAACTGTCTTTTCTTTGACATTATTTCCCAGGCAACCGGAATCATGTCCGCCATGACCGGCATCGATTACTACAGTAGTGACACCGTAAGGACGGGATTTGATCGTACTGAATGAAGAAGAAATAAGTAAACAGCCAATTGCCAGCAGATTGCCGATAAAAGGAAGGCCTGGACGATATTTTTTCGTTAGTTTTGAAGCCAAAACAGAGACAAAATTTTCCGTAGAATTGTTTTCGCAAGTATCCAAAATATCAACCCCGCTTTTAGCTCTGTTCCTGCTTGTTTTTCAACAATTTGCTGTTGGTTCAGGAGTTCCTGAAATTAAACCGGATGTCAGGCTTTACCAGGATTCTGACACCCTGGTAAAAAGCGTTGACAGCTTGTCCTTTGCTCCCGATACTAACGTTGCAGATGAAGATGTATTGAAATCGAAGATTCACTACCATGCAAAAGATTCCATTCGTGTGGATGTAGAAAATGAGGTTGTCTACCTGTATGGCGAAGCTAAAGTTGACTATGAAGACCTGCACCTGAAGGCAAATTATATCCTTATCCACATGGGCAAAAAGGACCTCTATGCGGAAGGGACAACGGATAGCCTTGGGGTTTTACGGGGTTCGCCTGAATTTTCACAAGCTGACCAGCAATTTCGCTCCAATTCAATTCATTATAATTTT
>DAORHY010000162.1:0-8159 GCA_035438225.1 Bacteroidia bacterium | reverse complement strand
ATCTGGAAATATTATTCATGAATTTTTACACGAGGTTTTTAGAGGCTCCCTATAGACGCCAGATCCTATTGAATAAGTGTTTTTATAGTAAAATTTATTTATTAAATTATAATCTTCTTCCGTCATATAGTATTTGAAATGTCCAAACATCTCAGGTGAATCTTTGTACTTGTTTTCTGTTAAATGTGCGCTAGAAGAATCAATATTTTGCATTGAAAATTTATTGTCCTCTGTAGAATTACTGCATGAACAGAGATAGAATACATTACAGATTAAAAATAATCTGACTGATGTATTTATTCTAAATAGCATTACTTTCATTTATCTTCTTGTGGGTTTCTGTGCTTGTCAAGCAATCCATGTTCTAACAAATCTATTAAAATTTCTATTGAGTATTGTATGGCAAAATATTTCAGGCTATAGTGCATTTTTAAAAATTATAAGTCATGTTCAAGAACCGGAGGATTACAAATTCATTGATACATTATGGTTCATTTTTTTCGCAGACACCATGGTTTAGCGAAACACCCAAAACCCTCTTAGCGAATCGTGAGCGAATCACTTCCTCATCCTAACGAGTCCTAACGTCTCCTAATGAAAAGCAAAAAGCCTCATTCTTGCGAAATGAGGCTTAATGTCTTCTAATGAATTGAAATTGGAGGTCCCGAGCGGATTTGAACCGCTGTACAAAGTTTTGCAGACTTCTGCCTAACCACTCGGCCACAGGACCATGAAATCGGGTTGCAATGATAGTAAAAAGTAGCGTAGGTTCATCGCTACGAATGGCTTTTTTTACGTGTTTTTTAGCGAAAAGTTAAGGTTTTCTGCTTAAAACACGGGAAGTTTTGACTCTGAGATTCAGGATTATGAAGAATGGGACGGGGGACGAGGGACGGAAGTGTAAGTCGGGAGTTGGGGGGCGGGAGTCGGGAGTCGTGAGTTGGGAGTCGGGAGTCGGGAGTCAGGAGTCGGGAGTCAGGAGTCAGGAGTCAGGAGTCAGGAGTCAGGAGTCGGGAGTCGGGAGTTGGGTGTTGGGGGTCGGATCATATTTAAAAAGTAAGTGCGGAATACAGACTTAGTTATCAGGACATCACCTACAGACCTTTGATAGGATATAATATAAAACACATCGCATAATGGTTGTATTTGAAACTTAAACAATATTGATTTGCAGGCAATGAGTCATTTTTCACAACTGCTTGCCTATCAAAAATCATTTTCATTAGCCATGGATATTTTTCATGCTTCAAATAAATTTCCGCTTTATGAAAAATATTCCCTTACCGATCAGGTGAGAAGGTCTTCAAGATCTGTTGCAGCCAATATCACAGAGGGATACCGAAAAAGATTCTATCCAAAATTATTTCTCAGTAAATTATATGATTCGTATGCAGAAAATTCAGAAACGGAAGTCTGGCTGAGATTTGCTCTCGACTGTAATTATCTTGAAAAAGAAGTTTTCGAAAGTCTTCTAAAGAAAAACGAAGAAGTAGGAAGATTGTTAGCTTACATGATAAAATACCCGGAGAAGTTTTGTCTCTAAGATGACTATTTTAGTCGGGAGTCGGGAGTCGGGAGTCGGGAGTCGGGAGTCGGGAGTCGGGAGTCGGGAGTCCGTATAGCAGACTCCCGACTACTGACTCCGGACTATCAGCTACCGACTCATTTCCATCGTGACACTGACAGCAGCAACGTCTCCATTCATCGGTGGCGCAATTTTCGTTACACACACTTTCACTGCGTCGATGCGCGGGATGGTTTTCAAAAGTGAATCCGCGATTCTTTTTCCGACATGCTCGATGAGCTTTGAAGGGATTGCCATTTCTCTCTTTACAATTTCAAATACATCGCAGTAGTCAACTGTTTTGCTGAGATCATCAGTCATCGCTGCTTCGGAAAAATCAGTTTCAATCGTGAGGTCTACAGAATAGTGGCCACCAATTTTTGTTTCCTCCGGAAGACATCCATGGTAGGCGTAGACGCGTATATTATGAAGTTGAATCTGCATGTGTTTCTTTTCGCGCAAAGGCGCAAAGTTTTCTCTGCGAACTTTGCGTCTTTGCGTGAAATCTTTATTATTCAAACGTAACTGCCGACTGCTGCTTTGCCCAGGAGTCTTTTAAGGCTACCGTGCGATTGAAAACCAATTTGCCGGTGCGGCTGTCTTTGTCGGTGCAAAAATATCCTTTGCGAATAAACTGAAACTTGTCTCCGGGAACAGAAGTCGCAAGTGATGGTTCCGCTTTTGCTCTGGCAATAACCTGCAAACTGTTTGGATTCATGTATTCCTTGAAATCGCCTTCTTCACTCGCCGGATTTTCTACTCGGAACAAACGATCGTACACACGCACCTCCGCATCAATCGCGTCAGGAATACTCACCCAGTGAATTGTTCCTTTCACATTGATACCGCTCGTATCGCTACCGCTTTTACTTTCCGGGATGTAGGTGCAACGGATTTCTGTGATGTTGCCATCATCGTCCTTGTCGTAACTATCACACTGAATGATGTAAGCGTGTTTCAAACGCACTTTCAAACCGGGACCCAGACGGAAGAATTTTTTCTCCGGATTTTCCTTGAAGTCTTCACGCTCAATCCACAACGCACGACTGAAAGGCAAATCTCTTTCACCGCCTTTATCTTCACGCTCGGGGTTGTTTTCACCTTTGAGGATTTCGGATTTCCCTTCCGGATAATTGGTAATCACCAATTTCACCGGATCCATCACCACCATCACACGGTTGGCGATTTTGTTCAGGTCTTCACGCACACAAAATTCCAGCATGCTTACATCGATAACATGTTCTCTGCGTGCCACACCAATCATGTCGCAAAAGCGACGGATGCTTTCGGGTGTATAGCCACGCCTCCGCATACCGCTGATGGTAGGCATGCGCGGATCATCCCAGCCGCTCACATGATTTTCTTTTACCAATTGTAAAAGTTTTCGCTTGCTCATCACTGTATAATTCAGGTTGAGTCGCGCGAATTCATACTGATGACTCGGGAAAATTCCCAGTTGTTCAATGAACCATTCGTACAAAGGACGATGCACTTCAAATTCCAGCGTACAGATCGAATGTGTGATCTGTTCTATGGAATCACTTTGTCCGTGCGCGTAATCGTACATCGGGTAGATACACCATGCATCTCCGGTGCGGTGATGCGGCGTGTGTTTGATGCGATACATGATCGGATCACGCATGTGCATGTTGGGCGAAGCCATGTCCACTTTCGCGCGCAACACTTTTTCTCCATCCCTGAATTCACCTTTACGCATCCGTTCAAACAAATCCAGATTCTCTTCTATGCTACGGCTTTTGTACGGACTGTCTTTTCCGGGTACGGTCGGACTGCCTTTCAGCGCGGCGATTTCTTCGGGAGTGGAATCATCTACATAGGCCAATCCCTTTTTGATCAACTCAACAGCAAAATCATAGAGCTTCGGGAAATAATCAGAAGCATAAAATTCATTCGCCCACTGAAAACCCAGCCACTGAATATCGGCTTTGATACTTTCAACGTATTCGGTTTCTTCCTTTTCAGGATTGGTATCATCGAAACGCAGATTCGTCAGGCCATTGAATTCTTTGGCAAGACCAAAATTCAAACAAATACTTTTTGCATGTCCGATATGCAGGTATCCATTCGGCTCCGGGGGGAATCGCGTGAGAACGCGCCCGTTGTGTTTTCCGCTCTTTATATCTTCCCGGATAATTTCTTCTAAAAAATTCGGACCTTTTTCTGTGCTCATAATCTATCTTTCCCTTCGCGTTCTTTGCGTCTTTGTGTGAAATTTTTTCTCGCAAAGACGCAAAGGGCGCAAAGAATTAGGCGTGTGTTTGTAATGCGTTTAATGCTTTATTGATTCTTCCAACGATCTCATCCCGGCCAAGCAGTTCGACCATGCTGAAGAGATGCAATCCTCCACCCTGTCCGCTTACCATGACGCGGAACAATTGCAGGAGTTCATTCGGCTTACGCTGGACTTTTTCCGCGACTGCTTTAAAAGTTGCTTCCGCCTCCACTTCGTTCCATGTGGATGCTGATTTATAAGCATCAGTCAGCTGAACAAAGAAGTCCGCCAATTCAGGTTTCCATCGTTTGGTAATCACCTGTTCATCGTATGTGACTGGTGCTTCAAACAAATAGGAACCAATTTCCAGCATCTCGGATTCAAAATGAACGCGTTCTTTCATCAGTCTTACAGAATGTAACAGGAAAGCATCCTGCATCCTGTGATCATTGTCAGCGAAATGATATTTTGTTTTCACGGCAAGCTTGAGGTGAGCGGCCAATTCCGCATCCGGTTGCTGTCGCAGATATTGTTCGTTGAACCATTTTGTTTTTTCAGGATCAAATTTCGCTCCGCTCTTACTCACTCTTTCCAGAGAAAATGCCTGAATCAATTCCTCCATCGTAAACAATTCCTTATCATCGCTTGGATGCCAGCCCAGAAGGGAGAGCATGTTTACAAATGCTGCAGGAATATATCCTTTCTCACGATAACCGGAAGAAAGTTCTTTGGTTTCAGGATCTGTCCAGTTGAGCGGAAAGACGGGGAAACCGAGTCTGTCGCCATCACGTTTGCTGAGTTTACCATTACCATCCGGTTTTAACAACAAAGGAAGATGCGCGAATTGTGGCATCACATTTTCCCACCCTAAATAACGGTAAAGCAAAACATGCAATGGCGCGGAAGGCAGCCACTCTTCACCACGAATCACATGCGTGATTTTCATGAGGTAATCGTCCACAACATTGGCCAGGTGATAAGTTGGCATTCCGTCACTCTTGAACAAAACTTTATCGTCCATCTGTGAAGTATGCACTTTCACTTCACCGCGAATGATATCTGTCAGATGCACTTCCTCATCGCCAGGTACTTTCAGACGAATGACATAATGTGTTCCTTCGGATAATAATTTCTCAGTCTCGTCAGCAGAGAGCGTAAGAGCGTTTTTCAGATTAATCCGAGTTTGCGCATTGTATGCAAAAGTCTGCTTGCGCGATTCCATGTCCTTGCGCAATTGTTCAAGAGCTTCCGCTTCGTCAAATGCATAATAGGCATATCCGGATTTCACCAGCTGATCAGCGTACTGTTTGTACAAACCTTTGCGTTCACTTTGTCTGTACGGAGCATACGGACCATCACCAAAACCAACACCTTCATTTGGAATAATTCCACTCCATTTCAATGCTTCAATGATGTATTCCTCCGCACCGGGAACAAAACGGTTCTGGTCGGTATCTTCAATACGAAGAATGAAATCCCCGTTGTTCTGTCTGGCAAAAAGATAATTGTACAAGGCCGTCCGAACGCCACCCATATGCAATGGACCCGTCGGACTCGGAGCAAAACGAACTCTTACTTTTCTATTCATACGGCAAAGATAACAGCAGAAGCCTAAAAACTTTGCGCCCTTTGCGCCTTTGCGCGAAATAGTTTCTCGCTAAGGCGCAAAGGGCGCAAAGAAGTATTATTCGTATCGGATTAAAGATCGTTGTGATCCATTACCGATGGTTCCGGAATTTTTACTTCGGATTTGACGGGGATGCCGCCTTCGGAGATGGCAAAGGATGACTGGCTGTCTGACAAGGACGAAGCATTTACCGGTTCTTTGGATTCGATAAATGCTGTTCCCGCAGATGTTATTTCGTAAGACCCTTTTTTACGGGCCCCGGTGAAACGGATCAATCCGAATTTTTTAAGAGAAGATACATACCGGGCTCCGGTAACACCGCCGACCCCGGTGAGATGGAAAAGTTCAGCTGCCCGAAGGGATTTGTTGTTATATAAATGGACCATCATCAATACTTGTTTGCGCAGGTTCGGAGCATTCAATGCCACTTGCCCGGGGAAGCTTCTCCAACGATCGTATAACACATCCAGGTTGAATTGAGCGGAGGGGTCCAGAATGGTATTCGGTGTCTTTAAAACATCATTATATGGACTTGAATATTCATTTCCTGAGTTTCCAGGATCATTACCTGTAGAAATGGCTGCATCCGTTCTTTTCCTCAAACGGTCATTCAATTGAAGCATATTCCCGTTGATCAACTGCAATTCTTCAATTCTTATGTGCAAATCATCAATTATCGTTTGAAGATCATCCACTCTTTTCAACATCTTGCCATTTCTGATCATAAGATGATTGTACTGATGATACAATTCCTCATTTTCCTGGGTCAACTGGACAATCAGCTTTTGCTGATTTTCTACTTTCAGTTGAAGATTTTCAATAGTCATTTGTGAATCAGTGTGTTCTGAAGACATTTTTTGAGAAAATTTTGGATTAAATGATGGTATAAATGTAGAGCAGATATTTAGATGTGCAAGGGGTTTGGGAAATAATTTTAGGGGTGGGCAGGATGCCGGGCGCCTCCTGGTGGTAAGTACAAGGTACAAAGTACCAGATACCAGGTTATGACTTGAAAAGGGACCTTAAAATATTGATTCTTATTAAAAGTGTCTTTTTCAATATAAAATGAACTCTTTGATGCATCTACGGTAAAAATAACATCAAAATGATTGTAATGAATCGATTTAAAGAGCTGGTAGTTTGGCAAAAGGCAATAGAATTGGCTATTGATATTTATGAGCTCACAAGAACATTTCCCTCCGAAGAGCGCTTTGGTCTGGTCACACAAATGAACAGATCCGCGATTTCAATTCCTTCAAACATCGCGGAAGGTGCCGGTCGAAACTCAAAAAAAGAATTCTCGCATTTTTTAGGAGTCGCTTCAGGATCAGCATCCGAATTAGAAACTCAACTTATTATTTGCAGCAAGCTCAAAATTGGAAAATCATCTGAAAAAGAATCGCTTTCACAAAAGATCAATTCAATTCAAAATATGATTCATCGATTGCAGGCTACATTAAAATAAACGAGAAGCAGTCAAAAATCAAATTGACAGAATATGCTAATTAATTTGTCCATGAACTAACCTTGAAAGAGGAATCTACAAGTCATGAACCCAAAGTCCTAAACAACAAAAATCCTGATACTTTGTACCTGGTACCTTGTACCTTCCTAAAAGACACCGCATCCAAAAGCAAAACATTTTCCCTCCCCAAAACACCTATTTCCTACCTTCGCAATCATGCAACTACTCACTCCCACCCATTTCCCTGATTATGAACTGATCGATTGTGGGAATTTTGAGAAACTGGAAAGATTTGGAAAATACATCACCATCAGGCCCGAACCGCAGGCTGTTTGGGATCCGATACTGTCGCAGAAAGAATGGGAGAAAAAAGCGCATGTTCGCTTTGTAGCGAATTCCAGCTCATCAGGAACCTGGAAAAAGCTGAAAGAAATGCCCGATCGCTGGACGATCGAATACCCATTGGAAATTCAAAAGGCAAAAGGCGAAAGGAAAAAGGCAGAAGCAGAATCGTCCCCCGCCCCAAGTCCCTCGTCCCCAAAATCGTCCCTCGTCCCCCGCCCCTCGTCTCTTCCAATTAAATTTCGCCTTTCCCTCACCTCGTTTAAACACGTTGGAATTTTTCCGGAGCAGGCATGTAACTGGGATTACATCGCGGAAAGTATCTCCTCTTTCAAAACTCCGGAACCCAAAATCCTGAATCTCTTTGCCTATACCGGCGGAGCATCACTCGCTTCGAAAGCTTCCGGAGCGGATGTCATTCACCTCGACTCGGTCAAACAAGTTGTTTCCTGGGCAAGAGAAAATATGGAGCTCAGCAACCTTGACAATATCCGTTGGGTGGTTGAAGATGCGCTCACCTTTGTGAAACGTGAAGTGAAACGAGGTAAAAAATACAATGGTATCATCCTCGATCCTCCCGCCTACGGCCATGGTACCGATGGCGAACGGTGGAAACTGGAAGACTCCATTAATGAAATGATGAAACTGGTGACCACTCTTCTCGATGAACAGGAGCATTTTCTGATTCTGAATACCTATTCCCTCGGATTCTCTTCTCTCATCATCGAAAATCTTTTATCCGGAGCCAAAGGCCTGAACACCGGCGAACTCTATCTCCAGGCTACTTCCGGGCATAAGTTGCCTTTGGGAGTTTTTGGGAGATTCATTAAGCAGGTCTAAGTTTTTTTTCGCGCAAAGGCGCAAAGGACGCAAGTTGGTTGTTGGTTGTTGGTTGTTGGTTGTTGGTTGTTGGTTGTTGGTTGTTGGT
>DAORHY010000161.1:0-8210 GCA_035438225.1 Bacteroidia bacterium | reverse complement strand
AAATTCAAACAAAGGGTAATCGGCAGCACTGACCTCATGAAAACAAACATTTTCCGTGAAATGTTCCAGCCGTACCGGCTGACTGTAAGTAATAAAATGAATCTGGTGGCCTTTTTCAGCCAGAGCTTTGCCCAGTTCTGTCGCAACAACGCCACTTCCTCCGAATGTAGGGTAACAGAGTATTCCGATTTTCATTTTGTATTTGCTTTGATGAGGCAGAAAGGCTGCGAATCAAAGATAGAAATATGAAACGAAACGAAAGGATGATTTGCGCCTATTTTTTGAGAAATGAATCATAGATTGCCTGCTGAATATCTGTGCGCAGATTCATTTTCACCAGTTTATCATTCGTTGCATCCGGATGAATCCTGTTGCTCAGGAATATATAAATCAGGTTGTATTTCGGATCCACCCAGACGCACGTTCCTGTAAAACCCTGATGTCCGAAGGTTTCCAAAGACGCAGATGGACTGCAGGGACTAGATTTGGTGGGATCAGGGTCAGGTTTGTCAAAGAGCAAACCCCTCCGGTTTTTATTTTGTACAAATTGTTGTTTGGTGAACAATGTAACCGTATTGGGTTTTAACAATTGTTTTCCGCCATAACTTCCTTTATTCAGGAGCATTTGCAGAATTACCGCAAGGTCGTTTGCATTGCTGAACAATCCTGCATTTCCGGAAATACCTCCGAGCATGGCTGCAGCAGGATCATGGACATATCCCTGGATCAGTTGTTGTCTGAATTCCTTGTCGTTCTCTGTAGGCACAATCCGATCCAATGAAAATCTGTCTTTGGGAAGAAATCCCGAATTGGATAATTGCAGCGGCTTATAAAAATTCTTCTCGAGATAAACCGGCATCGAGTCCTTGCTGATTCGTTCAATCAGGTTTCGCAGCAAGATGGGCCCCAGGTCACTGTATACATATTTTCCTTTTTCACCCAGCGGAGATTTATATATCCAGGTCATAAGGCTGTCCGTATAGGATTTATTCATGTACAAACTATCCGCAACCTTAATCGGGAAATTGGCTGATTTTGATTTCTGATAAATTGTTTTATTCAGTGATTTTCCCGAAACGGTCTGTTTCCAGAAGGGTATCCAGGACTGTAGTCCTGCCTGATGTGCCATAACCTCTTTCACTGTAATGCTCCGTTTATTGGTAGTTTTCAGGGCGGGAAGGTATTTTGAAAGGGGTTGGTTGAGATTGATTTTTCCATCCTCAAAAAGCTTCATTGTTCCCAGAGCCGTCGCTGCAATCTTGGTCACGGAAGCAATATCGTAAAGATCCGTGTTGCGGATCTTACTGGTGTCGGTGTATGTCCGGGAACCAAAGGATTTGTTGTAAATCACTTTGCCGTCCTTTGCCACCAATACCTGGCATCCCGGAGTTGCGCCTGCAGCGATGGCTTTTCCAACAAGTGTATCAATTTTATTCAGTCCGTAAGTGGACACTCCTGCATCTTCAGGTACGGTATATTTGAGCCGTATTGGCGGAGGTGTTTTCCGGCCAGTGTTTCTTGTGAATAAAGGAGTGCTGTTGACAGGAAGTTTCCCGCTGGTGCTGATACCACCCATCACTGCCTGTGCGGCCAGTTCATGGGTCATCGGGAAGTCTTCATAAGCCAGGATTACAGCTTTGGCCATATCCAGTTTTTGGAACCTTGAAAAGGTATAGGCATTCCCAAAATTTACAAAAACAGTAGGATAGTCAGTAATGACTTTATCGATAAACTGCTGAGCCGCTTCCGGGATAGCAAAATTTGCCTGCGCTTTCATGCTTGTGCCATGCATGCTCAGGATAATCAGATCATAGTTTTTGAGAAATTTAAACAATGCATCGAAGATGGATACAGGCGCATCTTTTTCTTCAGCATAGCAATCAATCCTACCATACATTTTGAGTTGCTGCTGAAAAGCATTGTTCTTCACATCACCAATTACTACCGAAGCAATACGAAGGGAATCCAGAGCTTTCAACGGGATGATGGAATCCCGGTTGGTCAGCAACGTGACGGACTGTTCATACAGACGTCGCTGGAGGTAGACTGCATTGGGTGTGTTGAGGTCCCTGACTAATCCGGCTGTGTCGATGAACTGTTTCCTGTTCAACCCGCACCAGTATTTTGCCATCAATAATTTCTTTGCTCTTGCATCAATTTCCTGCTGGCTGATTTCGCCGTTTTTTATTGAAATCAATATTTCATCTATTGCTTTTCTGACATCTTCTGTATAAAGCAAAATATCATTTCCTGCTAAAATTGCTTTTTTATCCAGGATGCCTGGCTGGTAACAACTACTCACCCCTTTCATATTCAAAGCGTCCGTGAAAACGAGTCCTTTAAAACCCATTTCAGATTTTAACAGGTCACTGACGATGGGTTTTGATAATGTCGAAGGCAGGTTTGGGGTTGTATCCAGCGCAGGAACAGAAAGATGTGCAACCATCATCGATCCCAATCCTTCATGGATCAGTTTTCGGAAAGGATACAATTCAACCGAATCAAGTTCCTGGCGTGTTTGGGTAATTAAAGGCAAGGTAAGGTGAGAGTCGCTCTCTGCATTTCCATGCCCGGGAAAATGTTTACCGTTTGCAAGAACCCTGTTGTCCTGCATACCTTTCATATAAAGCAGTGCTCTTCTGCTCACCTCTTCCCTGTCGTCGCCAAAAGACCGGCTGCCGATAATCGGATTCAGCGGGTTGTCATTGATGTCCGCATCCGGGGCAAAATTGATATGAATTCCAAGACGCCTGCATTCCCGTGCAATCTCAGCACCCATTGTGTAAATCAACGAATCGGAAGGATCTGCAGATAAAGTCATCTGCCTGGGAAAGCGAACAGTACTGTCCAGACGCATCGACAATCCCCATTCACCGTCTATCCCAATCATCAGTGGAACTTTGGAAAGAGATTGATATTCGTTCGTCAAAACCGCCTGCCGAACAGGCCCTCCCTGAAAGAAGATCAGTCCGCCAATACCATGGTTCGTGATCAGCTTACGGATTTCATTGGTATGCACGGTATCTTTGTTGCTCCAGGCTGCAACCATGATCAGTTGTGAAATGCGTTCTCCCGGCGTCAGCGTTGCAAGAACAGAATCCGCCCAATGGCTTGCCTCTTCAGTATAAAACGGCGGCAGCTTCCCGGTTTTTTGAGCAGAGACAGGGACAGCTGAAACCAAACAGTAAAGCCAGGTGAGCTGACAGAGCAGAAAGATATTTTTGGATGGAGAGAATAGCATCGCGTGCATGCAAAAATAGACTTGCAGAACGTGCATATAGCTTGTTACAGGCGTATGTTCTCAACAAGGAATACTGTAAAATTGTCAATTAAATCAAATGTATTTCATTGGGTATTTCCGGCATCCGTTTACCTTCGCTCGGATCAAAATGAAAATTTCAAGGGATGTCTTTTTACTTTTAATCTTTCTCGCAAGCATTTTAATGCGGCGCGCAGGAATTCCGGGAAGTACATTTATTTTTCTGGGTTCCGGAATACTGATTAGCCTTATTTTCCTTTATACCGGACTCGTCGACAGCTTCAACCATTACAAATTAACACGTTCTGCAGGAATCTTCCCGGAGTTGTTTTTCAGTCTTGCCTTTTTCATCCTGATCGTCCGTTTTCAATATTGGAGCACGTCAAATGCCCTCTGTTGGATAAATATTGCGGTAATATTTTTTTATCTTCTGTTACTGTGGTTCCGGCATCCCGGCAGGATAGTATTCCCGTTGCTACTGCCTGCTAAGTTGAGTACCGGCAATCATATTCTGGTGGTACTCATACTTTTATTTTTTTCTGTAGCTGGCGGTGCATTGAACCCGAGGGAATTCCACAATGCCTTCAGGGCTTCCCGGTATGAAGAATACATACGCCAATCCTTTCCGGACTCACTACAAACAAAAGCAGATCTGCTCATTGAAAAGTATAAATGCAGGTCAGCTGCATGTACAGAAAAGGCAAAATTAAAGTTCAACCAGGCCCTGCTCTGCGACAGTCTGAGGGATTTTAACCAGGCGTTGAAGTATTTCAATGCTGCTGTCGATCTGAATCCGGATGAAGCAGAATACTATTACCGTCGCGGGCATTTAAAGCTGATAAAAATGGATATCAATGCTGAACACGCGCGTTCGGCACTGGTCGATTTTACGCGCACCATTCAGTTGAAACCCGGGTATGCAAATGCTTACTATTTTCGAGGTGTGGCCTACGCCTATCTTGACATACGGGATAAAGTTTGTCCTGATATGTTTCATGCCCGGCAGCTGAATTCCGCAATCGAGATTTCTGATTTTGTAAAGCAATTTTGCCCGGGTTCAGACAGTTCTTTTTTTGAACAGATTCACCCTTGATTCTTCCCGTTTGATCAACCTCTCGATATTACGCTGGTGCGTAACCAGGATGAGGATCGCAACAGCAAGTGAAAAGATATTGATGCTGGAGTTTGTGGAATAAAAAACCATGATGACCACTGGGAAAGTGATCCCGCTAAGCATACTACTCAGGGATACATAACCTGAAAAGGCCAGTGTCAGTACAAAAACGCCTGCACATACCAGGGCTGCCTGAGGATGCACGGCAATCAGAATTCCCAACATCGTAGCCACCCCCTTGCCTCCACGAAATCCGACATATATCGGGAAGATATGTCCCAGCAATCCACACACTGAAAGTGCAAGTTCAAAATCAATAAACTCGGGAGATTGCGGATCATAATCACCGATGACATAAGCCAGCTTCACGGCCATGAAGCCTTTCAAAATATCCATTATCAACACTGCGGTTCCGGGCTTTTTACCCAATACACGGAAGGTATTTGTTGCCCCTGCATTTCCACTGCCGTATTCCCGCACGTCGATACCGTAAAAAGTCCGGCCCACCCATACAGCTGATGGAATCGAGCCGACAAGATATGCGGCGAGTAACCCAAGAATATTTGGCAATGTGAGCAATCCTTGATCCTTTGAAAAACAGGGTTTTAACTAAGACTGTCCCTGCAGTTTTTGTTTCCGGATACAATCATAACCAAACATTCTTTAATATTCAACCACCCCTTAGTTTTCTTCCTCAGAAACAGCAGGTTGCATCCTCTTTAAAAAATTCTTGACTGCTCTGTCTGTAGACAGGATGTATTCATAATCCGGTTTATCCTTTTCTTTTTTAATCCTCTTTTCAGGTTTGAGTTTTGTAATCACATCATTGAATGCAGTATAGGAAGAAAGTGCTTGCATTAATCCGCGTGCATAACTGAAATAGAACCACTTACCGGCTTCGGGTTCAAGATAAATATTCAGCACATCTCCGGTACGTTTGTGAATGATTTCAACATAACCATTCATTTTTCTGTTAATGGAAACCTTGTCAATACTTCCGATTCCTATCGGACCTGTGGAACGGTACGAACGCGTTTCGTTGTTCCAGGCCATTTTAAGTTCTGTGAAGAAAAATGATTTACGGAGATCTTCAGGAATCTTTTTGAAGGAACCGTACAAACTTAATTCAGCAATGAGTTTATCGGCTTTTTCTTTCCCGAGCAGTTCTGTTAAACCGTGCTCAAAGGTCGGACGGCCCACATCCTGCGTTGCCATCAGCGCCGGGTTAGTCGAAATCTGATCACTCATTATTTTCATGGCGTCATCACTAAAGAAAAAATTAACCGCAGTCAACACGTCGAATTGGGTACTGTCGTTGTTCAAATTATTCATGACATTACCGACAACTTCAAGACTCAATTGGCCAAAGTCGGAGCCGAAATCAAGTTTGCCTTCACCGTAAACAAGGCATTTGGAGTCGTCGAGGCTCAGGTAGTTTCCGGCAATACCCGGTTTTTCCAGTTTCTCAGGTGTAGTGATGCGGAATTGGTTGCTTGCTTTATCATAGTACAACACCCCGGCCGCATTAATTATTTCCAGATCCGAAGGCTTCTGTTTCGGCATCAGGAATGCAGCGTAGATCCCGGTACTGTCACTGGTTTGCGCAACCGCTGCCGCCAGTTTTGTTCCTGCATCTGTGACTGGAGAAGAAATGGTTACACTGACATTGGATGGATTGATATCTCCGCTTGTACGAATCCAGTTCTTTTCAATTTTTTCACAATGAATATTCGGTTTGCTGTAACCGGTAAACCTCAGGTATTCTTTAGAGGCGGTCAGATGTACTGTGCCTTTGAAGAGAAATTGCGGACTGAGCGGAAATCCTGCCGTATCAGCCAATTCGCCATCTGCAACAGTTTGGAATGTTGTATCCACTCCGATTTTATCAAAATGCAAATGATGCTTGATTTTATTTTCATCGATATAATCATAGTCTCCTGTCCCTTCGTATTTCTTCCTTCCGAGAATATCAATATTCGCGTTGTAAATCGTATGGTATTTGGTGGTATTGTTCGCAATGACGCGGGAATCGGTGAGTGTCCGCATTTTCGCATACCGTTCCACAACAACTTTTCCGCTATCCGGGATGATGGAGGCATCGGCAGACCGTATCAAAGCAACTTTTTCTGCCTTGATCAGGTAATCCTTAAGTGAATATCGTGCAAACGGTGCTTTAAAACGGAGGGAATCCTGGAGGGGTTCTACGCTGATAAATTCGGAACCGGTCAGACTCAATCCGGTATTGGTGGTGTCCTCTTTCACCTGCGCTTTATCCGAGGAACTCATTTCTATCTCCTGTTGATCCATGAACCATTTGAACTGATCGATATAACAGATGTACTGGTTCAGAGGGAAACTAACATAGGAACCTCCCCCATTTGATTTGAATTCACCGACACGTTTCAGGAAATCAATATGTGAATTTACATTCTTGGTACTGAAGGCAAGCGCGGCTGTATTGTCGGATGTTAAACGGAAATCAGCAGTATCTGCGTCAAACACATTGGATTTGTACTTAAATCTGTACGACTCCAGTTCGCTGGCAGCAAATGTCATGATGCCATCGCCAGTCATCCCGGTTGGCTTCAACTGGAGGTTTCCGTTGAGCATCGCCTGATTTTCGTACATGTTCAGATCAGAAAACCGTTTGTGGATATACATCACATCCTTTTGCGGCTCCCAATGTGCATACACTGAATCTGCTTTCACGGCAGGATACTCTATACCGCCCATTTTTTCTTTTCTGTTTACAAAACTCCGGACATTGGAATTCATACTGTCAGGGAGAAAAAGGAAGTCATCAGAAATGGATGTGGAGGTCAGGTATTCAATTGTTCCATCTCCATGCAAGCCTTCGTTGCTCAGTTTTACAGTACTGATGAATTTCCCTTTTCCTCCATAAGCCGGCCAGCCTGCATCTCCCGTTTCCCGGACAAGTCCCAAAGATAAATCCGGTTGCAACCGCAGCGTGTCCCTGAATTCGGGAAATATTCCAGCCGAAACGAAATCCCCGTTAAAGCGCAATCCTGCCCTGCTGAAATTGTCCAGTGAATCAATGGTAAACGGATCCAGGTGAAAGTAAAATTTATCCTGGGTATACACACCTTCCTGTATCCAGGGCCTGTCGTAATACACGTAAGAATCTTTTTTGGAATTAAATATCGGATACTGAGGATACTCGTGCATCCCCGATTTATTTCCCTGGAAGTCAATGAGAAGATCACCTGAAATATTCTGGAGTACACTTCTCACCGGCACAAGCTTTCTGCGGCCCAGCTCATCCTGCTCTTGTGGATCGTTGCTTTCCACTTTCAGACGCAGAGAATCGACGTTTTCAAGGTTGATTTTAAAGTTCTGATAATCGAAAGCAAACTGCTTCCCGAAAAAATCAAATCGTCCGGCTTTCACCCTTCCGGCAAAAGTAAAATCCCTGTTCTTTTTTAATTTCACTTCCTGGTCTTTCGGATAAATCACCACGTTTTGTGAATCGCTCAAAACAATGGGAGCCAGTCCGCGCAGGGTGATTTCAAAATTGAGCAAATTGATACTTGCATTTGGCAAGGCATTGATGATGGATTCAAACTGAAGCACATCGTAGTCGATTTTTCCGGAATTTGCAAGTAAATAGGTGTTCAGGCGATCCTTCACAACAGCCCTGTCATTGACAGCATCGAACATGACAAATCCCTGGTTTGCAAAAGTCATCAGCATGATGCGCACTTCGCTGACGGGAAGTTTCATTTCCTTTGCAAGATCTTCCGTATTGATACTATTGCTTCCTTGTTTTGCTGCAAACTGCCTCACTTTTAAAAAGGGATGGACATCATTTAATCCCTG
>DAORHY010000160.1:0-8239 GCA_035438225.1 Bacteroidia bacterium | reverse complement strand
GTGGGCTTTTTTTAACTGGTTCAGAATCGTTCCGTCCCCGGTATAAAATTTATACGGTACACTGTCGGGGAGATAGCGGAGGTCCAGAATCTGCAATCCGTTTTTCGTATTTCCAGTGTCCACTCCTTCGCTTACGGCATAAGCAAAATCACCTTCGACTTTCACTTCATGCCAGAGATTAGTTACTCCGGGGAGTTGAAAAAGCACCGTAGGTGAAACCGGAATGGTCACATCAACGATCACTATTCCCCTGGAAGCACCAACCAATGCATATGCTTTCCCCTGCCCGTCTTCGTAGTGCCAGCAACCGGCCAGTGTCTGACCCGTGAAACTTAGTGTGGAAAGGAGCGAAAGGTTCTTTGGTACCTGAGCGTTGACCAGGTGTATGCAAAGTAATAGCATGAACAAGATAGACGGGAGCCGCAGGCGCATCTGAATTTGAATTAATAGGTATGGATCAATCCATGAGTGAAACGGAAACCTGAATGTGGACATGCTTCAGCCTTTCCAAAACAATCATCTGTTTTTCTCTGACTATTGACTATTGTCGTCTGCTTTTGCTACACTCCGGAAATTCAATTTTTATTTACCGGTATATTTTGCGCCTGTATATATCCTGTTCTATTGAATGATGAATTTTCCGGAATCCACAATTTTATCGTTGGTCAGTAACTGATAATGGTAGAGTCCTTCCGACAGAATTCCTTTTTCAAGAGGAATTGAAGCCGTTGAGATGGAGTTTTTATGAACTACCACTCTACCCAGAACATCAGTGATCAACACTTCCCATGATCCTGATGGCTGAAAGGATTTATTGATGAGAACGGCAGTTGAAGTGAAAGGGTTTGGATAAACAACAGAATTGCCGGAAATAGAAAGCGCTTCTGGAATACCAACCGTGATGTCATACCGAACAACGCCAATATCTTTCTTATTGATACCTGCCTGTTCCACAAAGCCGCACACCCACATGGATGTACCGCGAAGAACAATGGCATTTGGTGAATCGTCTGCATTGCCCGGGCCGTCGAAATCGGCAACAAAAGTCTGGATTCCCTGGTCATTGTAACGGACAGTAACCCAGTTGTGATTGGTCCGGCCACCGCTGGTATCATTTTCGGATGTACCAGTAACAAACACATCTCCTACTGCATTGATGAACATGGCTGTGGGTTCATCGTCTCCATTGATCGGGCTGTTGTATTCAGGCGGATTCATCCAAAGCTGGGTAAGGTTATTATCGAATTTAATTGTCATGTAATTATAATTGCTGTGCAGGGGATCCGCATCGACATCCGTTTTCATTACCACAACGATATTGTCCTGGTTGTCGCGCGCCAGTAGTTGTGCCACATCATTACCTTGTCCGAGTCCGTCATAACCGAAGAATCCAACCTGAGTACCGGTGGAGTCGAGTTTGATCACTACAGCATCGTCGGTAGCACTGCCGGAGCCTGTCTGGCTGTAGCCGGAAACAAAAATATCATCGTTGTTGTCCACAACCATATCCAGCGGTCTGTCGTCATTCGAAAAAGGTCCGTTATAAGTTGCAGCACTTGCCCACACAGGGTTCCCTGTAACCTGGTCGTATTTGATAACTGCGAAGTCATCGTCGTTTAATTTTTCCATTCTTCCGCAAACCAGGACATGTCCGCTGTTGTCGAGAATAATTTTAGAAGGCTCATCGCGAAGGTTACCAATGCCGTTGTAACGCTGCAGCCACATCTGTGTGCCGTTGGTGTTGTATTTGATGGTAACAAAATCATTGTTGTCAATTGTGTCGTTTGGATCACTGTCACTGCGGCCGGTGATATACACATTTCCTGCAGCATCAACCACTAATGATTCCGATTTGTCCGACTGGTTAGCTGAAAAATTGTAAGTCCGGGTCCATACCGTATCGCAGGTATTGGGATTCCATTTCATCGTAAAGAAATTACTTTTCTCGTTGGTGGATTTTGTGTAACCGGTTGCATAAATATTACCGCTTGCATCCTTTGCGATGGCGGCAAGTTCATCGTCATCACTTTTTGAGCCGTTGTAGACAAAAGAACAAAGGATGTTTCCGTTGTTGTCAAGTGCAAGGAGAGCAATGTCCCTGTTGTGGTCTTCCCGGTAGGTATACCCTCCGATATAAGCATGGTCGTTGTTGTCAATTACAATTGCACGGGCGCTTTCTGAAAAATCTCCTTCCCCGTTATAGTTCCTGACGAAGACGGTGTTGCCTGTGAGGTCGTACTTAATAACCACCGCATCTTTTTGTGATGCCGTGAAATCGGCTCCGCCCGCCACATAAATGTTTCCGTTATTGTCCGTAACCATGCTATAAGGGATATCTCCGCCACCGATACGCGTTCCGGCGTAGGTATTCAGCCAAACCTGAGTTCCAGCTGAATTGTACATGACCGTCATAAAGTCATTATCGGTTATCAATGGATCGGCATTGAGATCTGATTTTCCGGTAACAAAAATATTCCCGTTCCCATCCACCGCAATGGATGAAGGAATATCGTATTGCAGTGAAGTGCTTCCGGCCATTCGTGACCATTGCAATACTCCGGAAGAATTGTATTTCAGGGTAGAAAAGTCATAATCTGTGATGTTGGAATTATCTGCATCCGATTGCCCGCACACATACACATTGTCCAATGCATCCACAACAAGAGCAATGGCCCTGTCGTTTTGGTTGTATGAGCTGTTCCAGCCTTTGGTCCACTGAAGGGTTCCGGAAGTGTTGTATTTTATTGTCCGGATATCGTCATTGTTACCGTTGTCACTTCTGCCGGAAACGATCACGCTTCCGTTGTTGTCGACTGCGAGAGCAGTTCCACGGTCCGTTCCGTTTCCGGAATTATAAATTTGAGTCCACAATAATGCACCGGTTGTTCCTGAATATTTCAAGGTCACATAATCATCATCAGATCCGTTGGACGAACGCCCGGTCACAAAAACATCACCTGTTCCATCGAGTCCGAGTTTAGCCACTTCATCTTTTCCGTTGGCCACAGCCGGCCTGGAATACTGTGCCTGCCAGGTGAGCCCACCGTTTGGATTAAACTTCAGGATGATGTAATCGCTGCTTCCGGATACGGTGTCGGGTTCTGTGTTTCCGGTTATCAGGATTGCACCGTTCATATCAATAGCCATGTCAACGGGAATGTCGTCAAGGGAAGCTGAACCGTTCCAGGTCGTGTCCCAGATTCTGTCGCCAGAGGAATTGTACTTCAGCAACATGATATCATTTTGTGTATTGCCCCCATCGCCAAATCCTGCGACGTAAATATTACCTGCAGCGTCTGCGGCGACAGTAACAGCTTCATCATCAAAACTGTTTTTTCCGGTTTTTGTCCGCCACCAAAGTGTATCGCCATTTGCATTGAATTTGACAGTGAGCATGTCCCTGTAATTTCCCGGCTTTACAGAATACCCCACAGCGACAAAATTGCCGGAGCCGTCCGCAATTAGTTTATTGAATCTTTCGGAATTATCTCCGCTACCGGAATAATAAGTATTCCACAACAGGGTTGGTGCCTGAGCAGAGATTTCACTGCAAAAAAGCATAAATAACAAGCTGTAAAGTAATGCGTTTCGTTTCATACTGGGAGGGCTGGAATATTATGTGAAATAGATTCTTGGAAGTATAGTTCAATAGTTACAAAGATAATAAACAAAATCTCAATGAATGCCATATTCAGGTCATGCTCCTGAATTTCCGGGAATGCCCCTTTGTTTTGTTTTTGACTCTGAAAGCTTATCAGGCAGAAGGTTACGCAGTTATTAAAAAAAGACGGGGGAAGCTTCCAACATTCTCCTGTTGAAAATTCAAGGCCTTGAAAAGAATCTTTTTCAGGTGAATTGGTGTTAAACCCTGAACAAATAATTCTTATGAACCGCACGGAGATAGATGCCCTTATTCGTTTGTTAGACGACAGTGATTCTGAAATTTATCAGCATATCCAGGATAAGCTGATCCATTATGGAAAAGACGTGATTCCGATTCTTGAACATGCCTGGAGCAGTTCTATGGATGCCATTATGCAACAGAGAATTGAAAGCATCATTCATAAAATTCAATTTGAGGAATTACAGCATGACCTTCGTGTGTGGGCCCATTCCGGCTCAAGGGAACTGATCAAAGGTGCTATTCTCGTGGCACGCTATCAATATCCCGAATTGCAGGAAGAAACCATTCAACGGCAGTTGGACAAGATCCGTAAGGATGCCTGGCTGGAGATGAATGATGACCTGACTGCGATGGAACAGGTTAAAGTTTTGAATAAGATTTTTTTTGACATTCACGGGTTCAGCGGCAATACGCAGAACTATCATGCTCCCCAGAACTCCTATATAAATATTGCTCTTGAAACCCGGAAAGGGAATCCACTGATGCTTTCATTGCTTTATCTTGAAATAGCAAAGAGTGCCGGAATCCCGGTGTATGGCGTGAATCTTCCCGAACACTTTGTGCTTTGTTATAAGGATGAACTAAATGACCCTGTGCCGGTCAGCGATCACTCCAAGATTCTTTTTTACATCAACCCATTCAGCAAAGGGGATATTTTCAACAGAAAAGAAATTGACACGTTTTTACAACAATTGAAAATTCCACAGGAAAACAGTTATTATGAGCCTTGCACAAATAAAGATATGATTCAGCGTTTGATCCGAAACCTGATGAATTCTTATCACAAACTCGGGTTCATGGATAAAGTTGAGGAACTGCAGGATCTGATGCGGGCAACGTTGTAAGGCGAAGGATTAGGAGTGATGAGTGATTTTGGATTATCGGCTCATCACCCAATGCTGTAATTTTATTTTGATGAAAACTGGATCTCATACAAGTGTTTGTAAAGTCCGTTTTGTCGAAGCAATTCCTGATGATTTCCTTTTTCTTTTATTTCACCGCGATCCATGACAATTATCTTATCTGCATTTTGAATTGTTGCCAGTCGGTGCGCAATAACAATGGAAGTTCTGTTTTTGGTTAATTGCCGGGTTGCTTCCTGAATGAGGGCTTCCGATTCCGAATCAATAGATGAAGTTGCTTCGTCCAGAATCAGAATCCTGGGATTGAACACGTACGCCCTGATGAAGGAAATCAATTGTCGCTGTCCTACGCTCAGCATTGCTCCTCTTTCCATGACGTTAAAGTCGTATTGTCCGGGAAGTTTTTCAATGAAGCGATGGGCACCGACAGCCTGAGCAGCATGAATTATCTGATCACGTGAAATGGAACGGTCCCGGAGCGTAATATTGTTTGCAATTGTATCCGAAAAGAGAAAAACATCCTGGAGTACAATGGCAATTTTACTTCTTAAAGAGTTGAGCGTATAATCCCGGATATTCACATTGTCAATGAAGATATCACCTTTCTGGAATTCGTAGAGTCGTCCCACCAGGTTGATGATTGAAGATTTCCCGGCACCGGTTGCACCAACGAGCGCGAGTGTGCTGCCGGGGTCCACGCTGAAGCTGATATTTTTTAGGACCCATTCAGGATCTTTCTCAACAGTTCCGCCATCCGATATGGGTACCGGTTTTTGGTCTGCATAGGAAAACCAGACATTCCTGAATTCAATTTTTCCCTGTAAATCAGCTGCCGGCACTTTTCCAGTATCCGGAATAAATTCTTCAGTATCCAGAACTTTAAAAACACGTTCACTGCTCACCATACCCATCTGGAGCGTGTTAAATTTATCCGCAAGTTCACGAATCGGCCGGAAAAGCATGTTGATATACATAATAAATGCAATCACATTGCCGAGTGAAACATCGCTTTGAATGACACCTTTTGATCCCCACCACACCAGGAGTCCAATGGATGTAGCGGTGAGCAATTCAACGATGGGGAAAAAAATGGAATAATACCATACGGATTTAATGTGAGCCTTCATGTGCTGTTTGTTGATGGCTTCAAACCGCTTCATTTCTTCTTGTTCACGATTGAAAATCTGGACAATATTCATCCCGGTGATGTGTTCCTGGACAAATGTGTTCAGCGCTGCTACCTGTGTCCGAACATCCCGGAATGCCTCTTTTATTCCCTGCTGAAATACACGCGTTGCCAGCAGCAGGAAAGGAATGGTCGACAAACTGATCAGTGCAAGTCGCCAGTCGATAATAAACATAAATAAGATAATGACGATCAACTGGAGGAGATCTCCAAAGATGACGATCAAACCTTCGCTGAAAATATCCGCAATGGTTTCCAGGTCGCTGATTGTTCGTGTCACAAGGGTTCCGATGGGTGTATGATCGAAGTATTTCAGGCGCAGCTTTGAAATATGACCAAACAATTTCACCCGAAGGTCTTTAATGATAACCTGACCTATCCAGTTTGTCAGAAAAGTATGAAAATACTGCACAATGCTTTGAAAGATCAATAATCCAATCATCAGCAAAGTCATGTTTAACAAACCCTGCGCATCATATTTTATGATGTACCGGTCAATTGTAAACTGAACGAGTATGGGCCTCACCGGCGATAAAACAGCGAGGAATAATGTAAGTCCCACACTGATCCAGAATTGCCTTTTGTAGGGCCTTGTAAATTTGAAAATCCTTTTGAGGATTGGAAAATCAAATGCTTTGCCGGATACATTCACTTTCGCCATTGCCAGAAATTACAAGTAAGGGTATTTGACTTCTGCCAGTGAAAGGCCTTTCGCAGGGACAGAAAATCCGGCTTCCTTTCTGTCTTTGCTTTCCAGAATTTTTCTGAAACCTGCTTCTGTTAATCTGCCACGGCCGGCTTCCAGCAGAGTTCCAACAATTGCCCTGACCATATTTCTGAGAAACCTGTCGGCAGTAACCGTGAAAACCGAATTTCCGTTTTCATTCTGCCATTTTGCCTTTGAGATTTTACAGATATTCGTGAGATTTTGAGTACCGGTTTTGGAAAAGCAGGAGAAATCCGAATAGTCGAAAAGCATGGAAGAAAATTCGTTCATTTTTCCGAGATCGAGTGAATGGGGATAAAATGCTGAAAACTGATTCTGAAAAGGATCCTTCTGGTGATGAATATGGTAGATGTAAGTCCGGGAAATGGCATCATAGCGAGCATGGGCTTCCGGATGCATTTCAAAAATAGTGTAGATTGCAATATCATGCGGGAGAATACAGTTCAGCTGATGCGACAAGTCAGCGGTCATTAGCGATTGCTTTTCAGAATCGAAATGAACATAAAATTCATGTGCATGCACACCGGTGTCTGTTCTTCCACAACCGGTAGTTTCGATTGCTTGTCCGAGAATGCGTTCCAGGGCCGAATTCAATTCCGCCTGCACGGAGTGGGCATTTTTCTGAATCTGCCAGCCATGGTAACGGGTTCCGTCGAAAGAGAGTTGAATGAAGTACCGCACGTGAATGTTTATCCTGGGTGTAAAAATACATCTTCCTTTTCTACTTATTGAGGATATTCAATCCGGGCATGATACATACTGCCGAGCATTTTCTTAAAAATCTTTTTAATTTCACTGATATCCCTCAGAGTTACGGGGGCATTGACAAATTGACCCTGTTCGATCTGGTGTTCAATGATGGTATCCACCAGCTGATTAATGGATTCGGGATCTGCGTGTTTCAGGCTGCGGCTGGCCGCCTCGACGGAATCCGCCATCATCAGAACAGCAGTTTCTTTTGAGAATGGTAAAGGGCCGGGATAACGAAACAGTTCTTCATCGGGTACTTTTTCGGGAAAATTTTTCAGGTAAGAATGGTAAAAATACTGCAAGAGCGACGTGCCGTGGTGTGTCCGGATGAAGTCAATGATCTGATCCGGAATGTTATTCTTCTTGGCAATCTCTACCCCCCTGATGACATGGCTTTTGATGATCCGGGCACTTTCTTCGAAAGACAATTCATCGTGAGGGTTGATTCTGGAATTCTGGTTTTCGATAAAATAAATAGCCATTTCCATTTTTCCGATGTCGTGATACATGGCTCCGGCCCTTATCAGCAGTGGGTTTCCTCCGATTTTAAAAATGGCGGCTTCCGCAAGGTTGGAAACCTGCAGGGAATGCTGAAAAGTACCGGGTGCTTTCAAAGACAGGTCACGAAGTACTTTTGAATTTGAATCAGCCAGTTCCATCAGGGACACATCGGACAGGAAACCGAATGCTTTTTCAAAAATAAAAATGAGCGGAAAGGCGAAGAGAGTAATCACGTAATTTCCCAGGAACCATTTCAGATTCATCCAGTCGATGGTTCTGAAATTGGCTTCGTGCAGAATCGTTACTCC
>DAORHY010000159.1:0-8287 GCA_035438225.1 Bacteroidia bacterium | reverse complement strand
CGTTGGTGTCATGCAGATATCCCCTGATACAGCGTTGAACTGTACCGGTGGACTTGAGAGTACGGGTTGGGTATTTGAATAGCCGGCAAGATAAGTTACTGTTGAATTCTGGGACGTCAGTGGAGTGATCAACTGGTACGTGATGGAATCGCCCTCCAGATCAAAGGCCCCGTGATTAAAACAAAATCGTTGACCGACACAGGCAAAAGGAACAGGCCGGTTACTGAATAAGGGTGAGTTGTCGGTAATTCCATTTGTATTATTCAATAACGTATAGACGTAAAGAATATCACTGCCGGCTCCGGTGATTGTTGTGATTGCAGAATTCCTTGCACTTTCACCATGACTGAAGGTCCAGTCTGCACAGGCTCCCGGAAGTGTCACCACACCCTGGTATATCCATTCTTCAATTCCTGTATAGTTTCCGCCATTGCAGGTAGATAATTCCGTTGGACAAACAGGATCAATTTGTGTAGGGCTCGAAGGCAGTGGATTTAAAAAAACAGTTTGTGTCGCAAAACCACATGAGTTATTAATATCAAGGTCGATGGAAGATGGTGCAGGAATTCCGTTGCAATCCCGATAAAAGGAAAAAGTTACCAGGTACTGATTGGGGCCTACGTATTCATAGGTAATATCAGCTCCCATGGCATGGCTTGCTTTTGCTTTATCACTGCTGAAGAACAAGATTGCGATGAAGCAAAAAAATAATTTTAAGCTGTAATTTATTACTTTTTTCATAGAACTTAATTTAATAATCGGGATCAAATTGATAGTCAATTAACCCGGGTACCCCCCATTTCCGGTACAGCTGTAAAAATAAAGAAAAAAGAAGCTAAAAACCAATGTTTTAACGATCCGGCGAGTCGTAGTTTTCAACATTTTACCCAGGTTGGACGAATGCACCTAAAGTGTGGGTGAACGGCGGTGAGCACCCGGTATGAACAACAGGAAGTACAGAATCACAAAGCAGGTTCCAATTGCAGAATAAAGAATTGAAAATGAAGGAGAAATACTCATCCACAAATAGCCGGCAAGCAGGCTGGACGGCAGAGAAAGCAGGCTGGACAAGCTTTTGTAAAATCCCAGAGCAGTCCCACGATCACCGGATTCACACTGGGTAGAAAGCCACGCTTTGGTTATCCCTTCAGTGAGAGCGCCGAAAAATCCATAACAACCAAACATCAGGAACAACATGCCGGACGAGGTGAGCTGACTGAATCCTGTATATGCAATCACGAAAAATGTCAGTCCGAGCATTACGGTATTCCTCATCCCGAGCTTATCTGCAAGGATTCCGGCAGGATATGCAGTCAGGGCAAAAATGAAATTGTAAAAAACATAGGCAAGGATTAAATCACGGTCACTGATTCCGGCATCATGGCTGATCAGAAATAAAAAAGAATCGGAACTGTTCAGCAATGCGAAAAACAACAAGCCGAGGACGATTTTACGATAGGCAGGAGTTGCAATTTTCCAATACCGGATGAAGGATAAAAATCCTGTCCGTTCTCCGGTTCTACGGGTTGTTCTTTTTTGCCTGATAAAGAGTGTTGCTGTCGCCCCGATGATTCCGGGAATGAAAGCAAGCAGAAATAAAAAACTGTATTCCCCCGGATGTAACGTCAGATAAGCCAGTGCAATCAAAGGGCCGATCGCTGCACCCAGCGTATCCATTGCACGGTGAAATCCAAAGACTCGTCCCCGTTCGTTTTCATGTGATGCATCGGCAAGCAATGCATCACGGGCACTGGTCCGGATACCTTTCCCGAGTCTTTCCGCAATTCTGGAAAAGAAGACCCATCCCGTGGCATTCCAGAGAATCATCATGGGCTTCGAACAGGCGCTGAGAAAATAACCAACCCGTACAAAAGGCAGGCGGGTTCCAATCTGGTCGGAGAGTTTTCCGAAGTAACCGGTGGAAAATCCGATGACCACCTGTGCCGCTCCTTCAAGAAATCCGATCCAGAGAGCTGAAAATCCGATGGACTGCAGGTACAGGGGCATCACCGGGTATAACATCTCACTGGAAATATCCGTGAGGAGGCTCACCAGCGACAGAAGCAAAACTACACGGGAAAACGAAGGCAGTTTCACGTTACAGGAAATTCGTTATTTCAGCACTTCAAGGATAGGCTGTCCGGTACATCCACTTGGAGATTCGATATTCAATAGAGTACAGATGGTAGGAGCAATATCACTAATATTCAAATCCCTTGCAGTAGATCCGGGATCAATTTCGTTGCCGTAAAAGATCAACGGAACATGTGTATCGTAATGGTAATAGGTACCGTGCGAAGTACCTGTTTTGGTGTACCAGTCAAGCCAACCCGGTTGTAACTGAATCAGTACATCTGCAGAGCGCTGTTCATGAAACCCATTTTGCATCAATTTACCAAGACCCTCTCTGCAGGTGCTGCGCGAAAGTTCAGTTGCTGTTGCTGCTTTCGAAACACCGTTAAATTGAAGGACAAAACGGGCACATTGATTCTGTATCTCTTCAATGTTTAATTTTTTCTTTTCAATCAGATTACGGTTGAGGTAAATGTTATGTGAAGAGGCGGAAAGAACCAGTTCCGAATCTCCGTAAAGCCTGGAGATGTGAGCTATCAAAGTATCCGTAATACGATCTTCCTTCATGTTGCCGGATGGAATTTTCTGATCTTGGCTAAACTCCGGATTGTGCGCTGCACCATGGTCCGAAGTCAGGAATAACAGATAATTGCCAGTGCCAAATCTTTTATCGAGAAAATTCAGGAATTTCTCAATTTCAAGATCGAGCCTGAGATACGTGTCTTCCGTTTCGATGGCGTTTATCCCATACATGTGCCCGACGTAATCAGTAGATGAAAAGCTCAGGGCAAGAAAATCCGTTTCACCCCGTTTGCCCATTTGCTCCCCTTCCACTGCTGCTTCAGCAAACATCCGGGTAAATGTATTTCCAAACGGTGTCCTTCTGATCAATTCCGGGTCCTGTTGTTTTATTGCCGGCAGGTTGTGGGGGAAGACCGGTTTTGTTTCACCTTTGAACAAACCTTCGTATGCATTATCGTCCGTAGTACTTTCCTTGTAATCTGTAATGGGCAATAAAGTAGTCCAGGGAGAAGAAAGCAATGAATCGTTCAGATTGCGGCTGTTGAATTGAATTGCCCATGCCGGAAGTTCCTGCATGTAATACGTGCTGCTCACCCAGTTGTTGCTGTAGGGATCGTGCCAGTAAGCAGCATTCGCCGTATGGCCGGCAGGCAAAATTGCACCTCTGTCTTTGAGTGATATTCCGATTACTTTGGATCTGAAATTAGTTGCCAGCCGCAGCTCATCGGTCAGGGTTGTACTGAGCATCTGACGCGGCGACATTTTCCCGGAAATCGAAGTTGTTCCAACCGGTTTTTCAGTGGAATCACTCACACAATAAATGCTTTTTTGTGTTTCTCTGTCGTACCAGTCATTGGATACAATTCCGTTCACTGCAGGCGTGGTGCCTGTATAAATACAAGCATGTCCGGGAGCAGTATAGGTAGGAACGTAATTAAAATTTGCATTCTTACAAAGAAAACCCTGGTTCATGAGTCGCTTGAATCCATTATTTCCATAGTGGTTCCAATAACGGAACAAGTAATCATACCGCATCTGATCCACCACAATGCCAACGACAAAAGCAGGGCGTTTTGGAAAAACGATGTGCTGATTTTCACCTGATTTACTCCGTTGTGCAAAGGAGAGAACGGTAACAAACAGCAACAGGAAAGTAAAATTTAATTTCATTAACATAGATTTTTAAATTCAAGTATTGCGGTGATGGTGCTGATGCGGCGGACGCTTTTTAACGGAAGCAAAATGAATGTCGTAATACCGGTATGTTTTCGCTGTCGCCATTCCAATCAAACTTCCCAGCAAAGCTCCCCCGATGATATCGCCGGGATAATGAACCCCGAGGTATATTCTGCTGAATGAGACAGCGGAAGCCCACACCAGCAGCACAGTTTGCAAGCGCTGATGGCGGCGGCGAAAAAAATAAATCAAAAACGTCGTGAGCGCAAAAACATTGGCAGCATGAGAAGATACAAACCCGTACATTCCGCCGCAATACCCTTTGACAATGTGTACTTCACTTCCAATCAACGGATCGTGACAAGGCCGGAGGCGCATGACAGAATTCTTAATCAATGCAGAGGATATCTGATCGCTGAGCGTAATCATGATTCCGATAAAAAACAAAACAGAAAGCAGCCGGTGAGGATACCGTTTGTACAAAAACCACCCAAGAAATGCGTAAAAGGGTATCCATATCCATTTGTTGCTGAGCCAGTAAAAAATAAAATCCAGCACCGGGTTATTCAGGTGATTGAAGAACAGCAACAATGCCGCATCTATGCTTTGCAATTTTTCAAACATAGGATTACTGTTTGTTCAGCTCAGTCCACAATAAATCTTTTAATTCCTGAATACCGGTTTGTGCAACAGAAGAAATAAAAACTGATTTCAAGTCAGCCGGAAGCTCGCTGCGCATTTCCTTAATTAATTCAGCATCCAGCATATCGCATTTGGTAATAGCCAAAACTCTTGTCTTGTCGAGCAACTCGGGATTAAATTGTTTCAGTTCGTTGAGCAATATTCCATAATCCGCCCGGATATTTTTACTGTCACACGGGATCATGAAAAGCAGGATGGAATTTCTTTCAATGTGTCTCAGGAAACGCAAGCCGATTCCTTTTCCGAGATGGGCTCCTTCAATGATGCCTGGAATATCTGCCATGACAAAGGATTTCCCTTCGCGGTAAGATACTATTCCCAGGTTGGGCACAAGGGTAGTAAAAGGATAATCTGCAATTTCCGGTTTGGCAGCGCTGACAACAGAAAGCAAAGTGGATTTGCCTGCATTTGGGAAACCGACGAGACCTACATCGGCAAGTATTTTTAGCTCAAGCACTTTCCATTCTTCCATTCCGGGCTCACCGGGTTGCGCAAACCGCGGGGCTTGCAGCGTGGACGATTTAAAGTGATTATTCCCCTTGCCCCCTCTTCCTCCCGGAACTATAATTTTCTCTTCTCCATCCTGAGTAATTTCAAAAAGCACATCGCCACTCTCTGCATCACGCGCAACTGTACCTACCGGAACTTCAAGAATTTCGTCCCCACCGTCTTTGCCAGTTCTCAATGCGCCTTCTCCATTGCCTCCGGGTTCTGCGATCACATGTTTTCGGTATTTCAGATGGAGTAAAGTCCACAATTGTTTGTTTCCCTTCAGGATGATGTGTCCGCCCCTTCCACCGTCTCCGCCATCCGGTCCACCCTTGGCCGTGTAGCGGTCACGGTGAAAATGCACGGATCCGGCTCCACCGGCTCCACTGCGGCAGCAAATTTTTACATAATCAACAAAATTGGACGACGACATTTTTCCTCTTTCTCATTCACAATTAATAAACACACCAACACACCTTCATCAAGGGTATTGAACACTTTCACTAAAACCGGAAAACCGGAAAATTACTTATCGATTTCTGCACATAACTTTGAAAAAATCTCATCGATGCTGCCAACACCGGGAATACCCTGATATTTATTCTGCCGTGTATAATATGCCTTCAACGGCGCTGTTTTATTGTTGTACTCAATGATTCGTTTCCGGATCACTTCTTCATTCTGATCATCCGGACGGCCGGAATCCTTGCCCCTGTTCAACAACCGCCGGATCAGCTCTTCGTCATCCACTTCGAGTGAGAGCATCTTCATGATGGATGTACCTTTTAAAGCGAGCATGTTATCCAGTGCTTCCGCCTGGGCAGCTGTGCGGGGAAATCCATCGAAAATGAATCCGCCAGCACTACGGTTTGTGTCCACTTTTCGCTCAATCATCCCAATCACCACGTTATCCGGGACGAGCAAGCCCTGGTCCATGAGCTTTTTTGCTTCAATGCCGAGCGTTGTTTGATTCGCAACTTCACTTCGAAGAATGTCACCGGTAGAAAGGTGAACAAGGTTATAACGAGCAATCAGTTTTTCCGACTGTGTGCCTTTTCCGGCTCCGGGAGGGCCGAAGAGAACGATATTCAGCATCTGTGATTGGGATTATAATTCATTTTACCGGCTTGTATTCCCCTGAATGAAACGGCAAGGGAACACAGGCTATTCAGACAATTTATAAATATCAATAAGATTCCTTCCCAAACCATCGTAATCCAAGCCATACCCGACAAGGAAATCATTCGGAACTTCAAAACCAAGGTAATCGACTTTTACTGTATGGCGAAGCGCTTTGGGCTTGAGTAATAAACTGGCAAAGCGGATGTCAGCAGGAGCATGTTTTTTCATTTCATCGTACAGATACACTGCTGTGTCTCCGGTATCCACAATATCTTCGAGAATGACAACATGCCGGTCTTTCAGATCCATGGAGATGCCAACAACACTTTTCACAGTACCGGTGGATTGAGTACCGGAATAAGAAGATACCCGGATGAAACTTATTTCGCAATCAATTGTGATTCTTTTGATGAGGTCTGCAGTAAAAAGGAAGGCACCGCTTAACACACACACAAAAACAGGAACCTTATCCTGATAATCACGATTCATCTGATTTGCCAGTTCTCCAATCCTTCGCTGAATGGTTTCCGAAGGAATATTAATCGAGAATGTTTTGTCTTTTAAGGTGATTTTCTGCATATAAGTTAGAACCAGGCGCAAAAGTAAGATTAATATGGGAGGAGGCAATTGAAATTCATGGATTTTTAGCGTTTTAGAAGGTGCGCGGGAATGAGTAATTTGCAGCGATTTATGAGCAACCCATTTTACGATACACTCCGATTTGGCATCCTTGGTGGCGGGCAACTGGGACGGATGCTGCTTCAAAAAGCGGCCGATTATAATGTTACCAATTCGGTTCTTGACCCCGATCCTGAGGCACCTTGCCGGTACCTTGCAGATGAATTCGTTTGCGGTTCTTTTCAGGATTATGAAACCGTCTTGAACTTCGGACGCACAGTTGATCTGCTGACCATTGAAATTGAACATGTAAATGTCGAAGCCCTCGAACAGCTCGAAAAAGAAGGGATACAGGTTTTTCCACAGGCTAAAGTTATCCGGCTTGTTCAGGACAAAGGATTGCAAAAGATTTTTTACCGGACAAACGGTATTCCAACTGCAGAATTTCAACTGCTGGATTCACTCGAACACATTGAAAAATATGCATCCCAATTTCCTTTTATACAGAAACTGCGGAAAGGCGGTTATGACGGAAAAGGCGTTGTCCGGCTGGAAAACTCAGGCGAAATAAGCAAAGGATTCGATGCACCGAGCATCCTTGAAAAACTGGTGACCTTCGAAAAAGAAATATCGGTTCTTGTTGCAAGGAACAGACATGGAGAATGCGCGGCATTCCCTGCCGTGGAAATGGAATTTAATGCCGAAGCGAATCTTGTTGAGTACCTCTTTTCTCCTGCTACAATAAAGCCAGAACAGGAAACAAAAGCAATCGAAATTGCATTGAATGTAGCCCGCTCTATTCAGGTAGTCGGTCTTCTTGCGGTGGAGATGTTTCTCACCCGATCCGGTGAAATTCTGGTGAACGAAATAGCCCCGCGCCCGCACAACAGCGGTCACCAGACAATTGAAGGAAACAGCACATCGCAATACGAACAACATCTCCGGGCAATCCTGGGCCTGCCACTCGGTTCAACGCAGATGATCCGGCCGTGTGTGATGGTAAACCTGCTGGGCGAAAAAGGATACACCGGCCATGCGGTTTACGAAGGACTCGAGGATGCGCTGGCCGTGAGCGGTGTGCATCTTCACTTGTACGGAAAAAAAATCACCCGGCCTTTCCGCAAAATGGGGCATGTAACAGTTACTGCAGATACTCTTGAAGCGGCGAAAGAAAAAGCATCCAAAATAAAAAACATGATTCGGGTGATGGCATCCTGAACATTTCACCGAACTAAAAAAAATGTTATCTCTCAACAACTAAATCACAACAAAAACCAATGACAAAATTAATTCAAGTCGGAATCATCATGGGCAGCCAGTCTGATTTACAAGTCATGAATGAAGCAGCCCGGATTCTGGCCACTCTGAATATAGCCTATGAACTATCCATCGTTTCCGCACACCGCACACCCGAACGCATGTTTGAGTATGCAAAAGAAGCCGCAGGTCGGGGATTAAAAGTAATCATCGCCGGCGCCGGCGGAGCAGCGCACCTTCCCGGGATGGTCGCTTCCATTACTCCGCTTCCGGTTATTGGTGTACCCATCCGATCCAGCAATTCAATCGATGGCTGGGATTCTGTTTT
>DAORHY010000158.1:0-8307 GCA_035438225.1 Bacteroidia bacterium | reverse complement strand
AGAAGAAGTTTCCAGATGAACATCGTGTTTTAAAACTTCGTGCAAAACGAACGAAAAATGAGAACTCTTCGTACAATAACAATACGTGTAAGATCCCTTGTAATCTGCTTTCGCAATAGCCACATTGAAAATCCGTTTGGCTTTCTTAATTTGTGAGCCTATTTTAGGCAGATAATTGATTTTCAACGGAGTACCGTATTGCTTGATGATTTCCATCAAATCAATACCGTAGAAGTGGAGCTGGTTGTCAATTACTTCAAATCCTTCTTGCGGGAAGTAAAAGGTTTGCTCAATGAGGTCACGATAGGTGTTCTTCATATTGATTCAGGCAGTGGAGAAGGGCGGTGCCCCGGATGAATTAAAATGTAAGTCACCCGGATTGATTAATTTCCGCTAAAGTAAGTAACTTAGATTAATCACATACGTAGGGGATAATTTTTTTGAATAGAATAAACTTAAGGTAAACAATGAAAAAGATCAGGTTTGTTGAAGTGAAGTCAGAAGTTGGAGCTGGAACCCGTGGAGCCAGTATGGGCCCGGATGCGATTAAAATTGCTGCCTTTGATTATGGAAGTTCACTTTTTAAGAAGATTGATTCCATCGAAGTACAGACCGAGAATCTCAGTTTGTTTGAATCTCCGGGCAGTCCTTATGCAAAGCGGATCAAAAGCTTGCTTACCATCCTTGAAAGGACAGCGAATACCGTTAAAAATTCCCTGAAGAATAATGAATTTCCAATCATTTTAGCGGGAGACCACAGTACTTCAGCCGGTACCATCTCCGGAATTAAAATGGCTTACCCGAAGCAACGCCTCGGCGTAATCTGGATCGATGCGCATGCCGACATGCATTCACCCTGGACAACGCCTTCCGGCAACATGCATGGGATGCCCCTGGCCGCAGTGCTGGCTGAGGACAATGCCAGTAATAAAATGAACAAACCGGATAAAGAGACTCTGGAATACTGGGGAAAGATCAAACGTATCGGAGGAATCACCCCGAAGATTGACTGGAACGACCTTGTATTTATAGCCCTGCGCGATGTGGAACCGGAAGAATCCTATTTGTTAAAAAAGAATAAGGTAAAAATATTCAGTACCAATGATGTGAAGCGCAATGGAGTTGAAAAAATTGCAAGGGATGTACTGGCACACTTAAACCGCTGTCACATGATCTATATTTCATTTGATGTCGACAGTATGGACTCCTCCATTTCAAAAGGCACCGGGACACCTGTCCGAAACGGTATTACGGAAAAGGAAGCAGGAAGTCTGCTCGTCCGGCTTATACAGAATGAAAAAGTTATCTGCTTTGAAATTTCCGAAGTGAATCCGACACTCGACAAGGAGAACCTGATGGCGGAGAATACTTTCGAGATTCTTCAACGTGTGGTCAGTCAGCTGACGAATTAACCAACCGATTTTAATCCGGAGAATACATGAGTTTGTGGTTTGAGAAGGAAATAAAGCAACGAATTCTTGCTGCTTTACAGGAACTGTATGGTATTACAGAACTGGAAGAAAATATTCTGTTGCAGGAAACAAAGAAGGAATTTGAAGGAGATAAGACCCTGGTGGTTTTTCCGTATACGAAGAAATCAGGTAAATCCCCGGAAGATACGGCAATGCAAATCGGCACACACGTGCAGAAACATTCAACCATCGTTTCCTCATTTAATGTGGTGAAAGGATTTCTGAATCTTGTTGTTTCTGAAGCATTTTGGGCTGAATTCTTCAGCGGAGTGGTAGCCGATCCGGAACTGCTGTTTCATTCTTCCCGCAACACCGATGATCCGGTTCAACCGCGATTCCTGATGGTGGAATACTCCTCTCCGAATACGAACAAGCCCTTGCATCTTGGTCATATCCGTAATAATCTTTTGGGTTTTTCGGTTTCTGAAATCCTGAGAGCCAATGGCCACAAGGTTGTGAAGGTGAATCTTGTCAACGATCGTGGTATCCATATTTGCAAGTCAATGCTGGCCTGGCAGAAATGGGGACACGGCGAGACTCCTTCATCATCCGGAATGAAAGGCGATCACCTGGTTGGTAAATATTATGTGCTCTATGATAAAAAATACAAAGAGCAGGTTGAGCAGCTTGTTGAACGTGGACTACCGAAAGAGGAGGCAGAAAAATCTGCCGCCCTTGCAGTTGAGATACAGGACATGCTTCGAAAATGGGAAGCCGGTGATCCGGAAACACGGGAATTGTGGCAAAAAATGAATGGCTGGGTCTATGACGGCTTCGCTGAATCCTATAAAAAACTGGGTGTAGACTTTGATAAAATATATTATGAATCAGAAACCTATCTGCTCGGAAAGAAAATTGTGGAGGAAGGTGTGAAGAGCAATTCGTTTTTCAGGAAAGAAGATCAATCAGTTTGGGTTGACCTGACGGCGGAAGGTCTTGATCAGAAGGTTTTGTTGCGGAGCGATGGCACCTCCGTTTATATCACCCAGGATATCGGTACAGCTCAACAACGTTTTGATGAATATCCGGGTTTGCAGCAATTGATTTATGTTGTCGGCAATGAACAGGACTACCATTTTAAAGTACTGCGGGGTATTTTCCACAAACTCAATCGTCCCTGGGCTGACGGTTTGTACCATCTTTCCTACGGCATGGTGGACCTTCCTTCCGGAAAAATGAAATCCCGGGAAGGCACCGTTGTCGATGCGGATGACCTGATTAAAGATGTGGTGGAGGAGGCGGAAATGGCCACAAAAGCAATGGGCAAATTGGATGATTTTGACTCTTCCGAGGCAAAAGCATTGTACCACACACTGGGCATGGGAGCGATCAAATATTTCATCCTGAAAGTGGATCCAAAGAAAAGGATGTTGTTCAACCCGGCAGAGAGCATCGACCTGAACGGAAACACCGGACCGTTCATTCAGTACACTCATGCCCGTATTTGTTCTGTCCTCAAAAAAGGTGAAAAGTCAATCCGGCAGGCTGGCAATGCCAGACAACATCAATTTTCTAAAGAAGAAAAGCATCTGATACGTTTGATTTATCACTATCCGCAGAATCTCAGAGAGGCAGGACAGAATTTCAGCCCGGCGATTATGGCCAACTATGCCTATGATCTGGCCAAAGCGTACAATCATTTTTACCATGACCATGTCATCGTGGATGAAGCCGATCCGGAAACATCGGCATTCCGTTTATCTTTAAGCAGACTCACTGCTGCTGTGATAAAACAATCGATGAAGCTGCTTGGAATAAACGTACCGGAACGGATGTAACAATGAAGAAATTTTCAGATATCTTATTGGTTTTCGTTGTAACCGGAACACTGGTTCTTCTCCTGTTGACCGGTTCCGGTTGGATAGAGCCGGTGACTGCGCATATGCAACCTGCTCAGGTGCGGAACTCCTGGATTTCGGCAGCGCCGGATCAGAATTTATTGAAATCCGGAGACCTGATTTTTCGCCATGGCCGTGGTTTCATCAGCAATGCATTTCAGACATTTTCCAGGAAAGACCCGCGATATTCCCATGCCGGGATTATTGAAATTGAAAATGGCAGGGCCTATGTTTACCATTGTATCGGAGGCGAAGAGAACAAGACCAACAGAATGAAAAAAGAAATGCTGGAAACATTTTGCAGACCTGATCAGGTCCATGCTTTCGGAATTTACCGGACAGATCTGACTACTGAACAATTGAACAAGGTTCATTCCGGGATTCACAAGTATTATGCGCAGGGAATGGAATTCGATACAGACTTCAGCATGGAAAGTGATGACAGGATGTATTGTACTGAAATGTTGTATAAGCTACTCACCGCTGCAACAGGGTATAAAAATTTTCTACCTTTGACCCACATTACAGGGCATACGTATGTTTCCTGTGACAACATATATCTGAGTCCGCATTGCCGTGAAATTTATACATACAAGTATCGAAACTAATCTCATAAAATCAACCCGATGAAAATCAAAATACCGTCCGTCCTTGCTGTTTCCATCCTCTTCTTTATCATTTCCTGCGGCAAAGGTGATTCCCCCAGGGCTGTAGCCGATTCTTTTTTAAAGGCCTTCCACAGCCAGGATTTTACCGCTGCCAAGAAGTACGGAACCGAAGACACCGGAAAATTGATGGACGTAATGTCGGGTTTTTCTAAAATGGTTCAGGATTCAGGGCAGGTACAGGAAATTAAATATGAAATTGTTTCAGAAAAAATTCAGGGTGATGATGCAATAGTGATGTACAAGGAGGAAGGCAAGGACGGAGAAATTCCGCTTAATCTCTTACGCGTGGATGGCAAATGGAAAGTCAATATGACAAAAGAATCCCTCAATGGAGCGGAAGGCGGAGATACAATGGAGGATGTAGGGGCAACAACAACGGACAGTCTTGCAGATTCACCGGTGACCCAGGAAAATAAATAACGCACAGGAACTCATTTCCGGCCCGTTGTATATCAACGGGCCTTTTTTATGGATCTTGTTAAGTGAAATCCGCTGAAAAATTCAGTGCTCGCGATTTGGGAGCTCAAAGCAGAGGATAAGGATTCACCAATACCGGTGAAGAATTATTTTACATCGACTGTGAGTAATTGCGTTTGCCCTAAAAATCCTTCCAGTTTATCTCCTGGTTTTACTGCACCCACTCCTTTTGGAGTTCCTGTATAGATAAGATCACCTTTCCGGAGAGTGATGAATCTGGAAACGTAGCTGATGATACTGGCAAATGAATGTATCATCAGTGAACTGTTACCCGACTGAACTGTTTTTCCATTTACGTTCAGGTAAAAGGGTATATTTTTTTTATCCGGGAATTCACTCAGCGAAATAAAGTCTCCGACAGGCGCTGAATGATCGAAAGCTTTTGCAGGTTCCCAGGGCAGGCCTTTTTCTTTTTGTTTTTGCTGAATATCCCTGGCTGTAAAATCGATACCAACAGTGATCTGGTCAATGTACCGGTCTGCAAATTCAGGTTGAATGTGTTTCCCTTCCTTGCATACACGCAGTACGAGTTCAATTTCGTGGTGTATATCTTTAGAAAATTCAGGAAGGTAGAAAGCCCGGTCTTTCGGAAGTATAGCTGTATCGGGCTTCAGAAAAAAGACCGGTTCGGTGGGTACTTCATTTTTTAATTCCAAAGCATGTTCAACATAGTTCCTTCCGATACAGATAATTTTCATGGATAAAATGTAAAATCTTCGTGGACCTTATTTATTGAATTCCTTAAGTCGCAGCTGGGTGATGACATTTTTGGTATTCGTCGCGAAATCACCTTTCATCATCCAGTCATAATAGGAAGGCTCCGTCCTGAAGACTTCCTTCACCTGCCGGCCTTTGTATTTCCCGAAATTGAAAACTTCTTCTCCCTTTTCGTTGAAAACAATTCTTCCCGCCAAGTCCACATTGCGTGTAACGGAACTAAATTGCGAAAGAAAATCCACATCATTTTTTAAGGAATCATACTTCTGAAGCTGAGAAAGCAACACTTCAAACGTTGCTGTAGTGTCGGCTTCTGCGCTATGCGCATTGAGGAGATCTTTATCACAGTAGAACTTGTAGGCAGCAGCCAGCGTACGTTGTTCCATTTTGTGGAAGATGTTCTGCACATCAATGAGCTTTCTGTCATTCAGTTCAAAGTGAATCCCTGCTCGTGTAAATTCTTCAATCAGCAGGGGGATGTCAAATTTATTTGAATTGTATCCGGCGAGATCACAGCCCCCAAGGAATGTATTTATATCACGGGCCACATCCTGGAAGGTAGGACAATCAATGAGGTCCTGATCGTAAATTCCATGAACTTTTGAAGCTTCGATCGGAATGGGTATCGTTGGATTGATTCGCATGACCTTGGAATCTTTGTTCCCGTTCGGAAACACTTTCAGCAGGGCGATTTCAACAATACGGTCTGCACCGACATTCACACCTGTAGTCTCCAGATCCAGAAAGACGATCGGTTTTTTTAATTGTAATTGCATCCTTTTTTATTTAGTCGAAGTCACCGAAATCTGTTTGTGGATTTCCACCGGCGGAAATTCATTACCAACAGTCACGTCTTCTTTGTACGGGGCAAAATTATAACCTTCCACACTCAGGGTATATTCTCCGGGTGCGGCATTCAAAACAAAAGCGTTGGAAGTAGTATTTGGATGAAACTCCATTGCCGATTGATCGGCTTTGTTTGTCAGCGTTACTTTGGTCAATTCAATTCTGCCACCTGCTGCCGGGCTGACAGTTCCGGTGATCAGGGTTCTGAAGGGGTGGTCAGTCGTATCATTGAATTCTATTTTCCAGATATCGCGGTCGCCCAAACCACCTTTCATCACAGCAGAGATATAGGCAAATCTGCCGTCACCGGTCATGGAGAAAAATGAATTGTCGTCCGGATCATTGATTGGATAACCCACATTCACAGGAGTGCCCCATTTGCCGGAAACAGGATCTTTCATCGATTTGAAAAGATCGAAACCACCCATGCTGTTATGGCCTTTGGAGCTGAAATAAAGCGTTTTTCCGTCCATGGTCAGAAATGGGGATTCCTCATCGTATTTTGTATTGATAACAGAACCCAGGTTAGTCACTGCTCCCCATTCTCCGCTTTTCTCTTTCTGCACCATCCACAAATCATTTCCTCCCAGGGCATCTTTGCGGTTGCTGGAGAAAATAATAACTGATCCATCCAGAGAAGTGCAGGCACCGCCTTCGTATTGCTTTGAATTAATGAGCTCCGGAAGCATAACCGGTTTCTGCCATGTTTTACCTTTGATGGAAGAAATGCCGAGGTCCGCATACGCTTCAACATTGTCGAAGTAGATATACAACTGGTCCCCCAGAGCAGTGAGACCAACTGCTTCTTCGTCCCACTCACTGTTGACGATTCCGCCAAGGCCTTTGGTTTTGCTCCACACGGTATCTTTCCATACACACCAGTACAAATCGGCAGTATAAATACCAAGGTCTTCAATAAACCCGCCAATGTTTCCTTTCCTTCGGGAAGTGAACACCAGTTCTTTATTGTCTGCTGAGATGAAGGGATTGTATTCTTCAAAAGGAGTATTCATGCCTTTACCCATGTTGGTGAAAGTCACATTCAATTGAGTTGCCGTTAGCTGCTTTCCGTTCGTACACATTTCAATCATGCGGTCAGTAGGCAGAAATTCTTTCATGGGTTTGCTGGGATTGGCCTGCTTGTAAGCCTGGAAGTTGAGGATGGCTTCATCCCAATTCAGGTTATACATATTGGCAAGTCCAAGAAAAAATGAAATATCTTTTTTTGCATCCTTTGAGGTTTTTCCTTTTTCAAGGTGAGCCAATGCAGCAGGTTTATCGACCGTTGTCATGAGATAGCAAACTCCAAGCCTGTAGTTGTAATCTGGATTGGAAGGATCTGCTTTGCAAAGGTCTTTGTAGGCAGCCAGTGCTCCTTTATACTCCAGTGAAGCAAAGAGGGTAGCAGCATCCTTTTTTACAATTTTCGCCTCATCAGTTGTGAGTACATGTCCTGCTTTTGCTTTCTGTCCTTGTGAAAATGCCGGGCAAAGCAGTGCCACCAACAATGGAACAGCGAATAATTTCGCGTTGAAAATTCTGGCCATTCGATGAATAATTCGGGTGATGAGAATAAGATAGTCCACGGACAAATGAAATCAGTAGCCGCGGTTGATGTCAAATTTTTCAAGGTAATCTGCAATCCTGCGCAGGAAACTGCCTCCCAGGGAACCATCTACCACCCGATGGTCATAGGAGAGCGAAAGGAACATCATGTGACGGATTCCAATGGTATCGCCTTCGGGTGTTTCAATCACTGCCGGCTTCTTGCGTATTGCGCCGACAGCCAGAATGGCCACCTGGGGCTGATTGATAATCGGAGTACCCATTACATTTCCGAAGGAGCCGACATTTGTAATGGTGAAAGTACCGTCCTGTATTTCTTCCGGTTTCAGTTTGTTGTTCCTTGCACGGTTGGCGAGATCGTTGACGGCTTTGGTGAGTCCGACAAGGTTGAGATGGTCTGCATTTTTTATTACCGGCACGATGAGGTTGCCGCTTGGCAATGCCGTAGCCATACCAATATTCATATAATTTTTTTTGATGATGCGTGTTCCTTCAACCGAAATATTCACCATCGGATAATCTTTGATCGCTTTACACACTGCTTCAATGAAAATAGGAGTGAAGGTGATCTTTTCGCGTTCCCGTTTTTCAAATTCACCTTTCACCTGTTCTCTCCATTTTACAAGGTTGGTCACATCCGCTTCCACGTATGAAGTGACATGCGGAGAAGTTTGTTTTGACATGACCATATGGTCCGCAATCAATTTACGCATGCGGTCCATC
>DAORHY010000157.1:0-8322 GCA_035438225.1 Bacteroidia bacterium | reverse complement strand
AGTAGTGGCGAAAAGGGCTAAAAATCAAATTTTTCAGCCGTTTTTCCGCCAAATCTTGATCGATCACCTGTTTCGATTTCAAATTCATAAATTTCATTAGAATCAAAACCTCCACAATTAGTGCATTGTGCTTTAATTTTGGTATACATTTTTCCTTTAGTAAAATAGAATTGAGGATACATTTCAGCTGTTATGGGTGTACCTAAGCTAAATTTAATTGATTCAAATTCCCAGTCACTGTTGAATGAAAAATTTGGGTCCTTGTAATTATTCTTTAACTTTTGTTCAATAAAATCTGCAATGAATTGAGCAATCGCTTCTTTGTTATAACTACTTCCAGATATAGTTATCGATTCAGGTTTCTCATCAGCATTATAATTGATATTTACATTTCCTTTCAATTCACCGAATGGTGTAAACAGTGTAATTTCTTTGTTTTCGGATTTTTTATATTTTTCGTAAAGCCGGTCAATTTCAGGTTTGCTTATAGCCGAGTTTTCCTTTGCTGGAGTAGATTGTTTTTTTATTTGAGCATTTAAATTATTAAATTGAAGTAAAATAAGTATTGTTAATGCAGTTTTCATATTTGGTGATTTAGCTATCACAGAACTTATGCAGGACGACTAACAGTCGTGCTTACAAAAACTAAATATATAATAAAATTATCGACTTGCATCCGCCAGTTATCGATACATTGTCAAAAATAAGTGCAATAACAAATATGATCCTGTTAAGCGGTTTTAATTTCTTTCACGTCTCTACATGTCCCATTGAACCACAAGGAAATCTTCTGTTTTCAAGCCACATCGAATTCCTGCGGCCAACCATTTTGTTTGAGTTGCCCGTATTCTATCTTTATTTGCCCGCTTTGCTTCTGCAAATATTATTCTATCGTCTTTAAAAGCCACAATGTCCCAACAGCCGGAATAAGAATTGGAGTTCTCTTTCGCAATATTGGCAAGGATGTTATCAATACGGTTGTTTGAAAATGGGTGATGAATTTGATTTTTATATTTATCGTCCTTCCATTCGGACATATAGATGGGTTTTACCTTCCCATATGTTTCTACCCAACGAGCATCCCAGCCGTCGATTTCGAAATATTTCCTGATAGCCAGTTCTGCGAATATGGGATGATTGTCGACACAAACTAGTGGCTTTCCGCCAAATGTCTCGTTGATAGGTAGGCCTGACCAGCATTCGAACTTGACAATGCATTTTGGAATTTCAAAAGTTAAATCTGAACTACTAAAAAATTCAATATCTGTTGGCTGAAAATTCGGCGGATACATAATATTTCTAACTGGTTTGCTAAAATTAGAAAATCTACTTGCAGATTTAAATGATTAGTACAAATTGAAGTCTTCTTGTATTAATTTATTGTATAAAGTGAATGACAAAATAAAAGTTGACTTGCATCGTGTTATAAATTAGGCTAATATGGTTTCTAAAGAAAATTACAAAGAATGATTTACTTCAATAAAAGTAGTCCATTATCTAATGAATTTGCATTGGATTCCCGGACTCAAAGATTATTAATCGGAAGGCATAAGGGGTATGAAACTCACAGAAGATAGGCACTTGATTTTTTGGAGTCATTCATATTTGGTCACGAATGTTATGAGTTATTAGAAGGTTGATAAACCTTCGGAATTGTTGATAACTTCCTGATATTCACAAAGTATAGCCCTTGGAAAAACGAGGGATTTGTCGTATATTTGATCCGTCTGTACATAAGTCACGCACTCAACCCAATGATGCCTGAGGCACATGTGCGACATTTGATTCCCTTCCAAAAGGAACCGTCTCTAAGGTTGCCCGCGAGGGCAGACAATATCGGCGGTGAGAGTGATTCTCTCCGCAACAATCTTTCGACAAAGAAAGCCGGCTCCCGAAAGAGGTCGGCTTCTTTGTTTTTTATAAATTCTATCTATGACTACAAACGAATTTTTAGGCAGCCTAGTTTCCGGATTGCTTTCTACAGCAATTTTTTTAATTGTCACAAGAACTTATAGGTACAGTTCTGACAAAGAAAGGTATAGGTATATTGTAAGTAAGGATGATGAATATGATTGGAAGTGTTGGAATATGCAAAGTGAAGATGTAGGGAAAGCTGAGGCTGTTCCTAATGGGGCTGAAGTAAACATTAAACCTTTCGGAATTACAGGCAGAGTTTTTAGCGTGACATTAAAACATCCATCAGAAGGAGGGAAAACCATTAGAACATGGTGTGGTAAATTGACTATGATCAATGATGATTTAGGAACCATCACCCTTAAGTACCAAGATAGGTATCAGTTCGACATCAGGCAAGTGTTTGTCGGAACTTGGGACGATGGGACTGGTCCGCATGACTACATCTTCAGTAAGGGCGACGGAAAAGACACAGGAAAAGAACTGATGAGAAGACCCACTAGTCAGAGGGTCTGGTATAAAAAATCACGAGCATAAATTCTCAATACCAAATTGCAATGAAAGGAACATGTAAATTGTGTTTGAAGTCAGATGTGGAAATGCACAAAGACTGCCACATCATTCCGAAGTTCTTCTATAAAATGTCAGGGCTCTTCGGAGAAAACGCCACAATGTTTTATCCGGATCATGATAAAGAAGAATCATGGAGAATTAGTCCAAGCAAAAAAGGCGAATATGAACAGTACATATTCTGTAAGAGTTGCGAACAACTCTTAGGAAAGTACGAGGATTATGCAGCCAAATTCTTTGGTAATGAGCTGAAGGATGAGATTACAAAGTCGATTGAAACCGATCCGGATGGTGTTGAGTACATTCACTATGGCGGTCTTAAATATGCCCCTTTAAAGCTATTCGTGTATTCACTATTTTGGAGGGCGAGCATCTCAACAAGGGATACTTTCAAGTTGAAACTTGATTCACGTGTAGAAGAAAATCTAAGGCAACGACTATTGAATGGAGAGCCTGGTTCTTATCATGATTTTCCTGTTAATTTCCTTTTATTCCTCCGACCGAAAATCTCAAAATCGTTTCATATATCCTCACCTCATTTTGCTATGAAGGGATTGTATCAATTTTATCATACTGGTGTCTTTGCTTCTGGTTTAATACTAGAGCTAATAACGGAAGTGCAAAGTCACATTGACATTTTATCAACCGCATTGAGAGAAGACGGAACTATAAATGTATTTACTCTAAATGAGGAAGATTCATTTATACTTTATCGTAGAATTCTCAGGGAGCCAGGAATAACTGATGAGGTTTTGGATTCCTTTCTAGAGAAATTTCGGAACGATAACAAGTTGAAAGATCCAGACCATCTGAAGAAGACCGCATCCACTTTTAACAATCCTCCATTAGGTTATCTAAAGAATAGGAAAAAAGCTGATTAGACTTTTCTGGTCATTTTCCTTTTCTTATCTTGACTACCATGGAAATGTCGGTGATGCAGTCAGAGGTGACCTGGATAAGGGAGAAGGGGGAGACGCTGAAGGAGAGGTGGCTCGATCCTAGTCTGAAGGTCGAATTGCACAGGGTGCTCGACCAGCACTATGTGTTGTGGTACCGGCAGGAGATCAGGCTGCAGCCGTTCAAGGTGGAGAGGATCAGCAGGGAAGAGGCGAGCGAGATGGAGTGAATTTCGATTCGTATATTCGTCACCACTTTTAAATAACAATCGGTTTTGCCACCTGGCAATCTGGATTAAAAAAAATGTATAGAATGAAAAAGGTCGTTGTGTTTTTGCTATTTTATCCAACCTTGTTTTTATTCGGCCAAGGCAATGGTACTAAGTATCAAACTGGAGAAAAAAAGTTTAAATTAAAAGACTATGCTGGAGCGATTGCGGATCTCACAGAATGGATAGGTGATTATGAAATTTACAAAAATCCTGATCCTAAAGCTTTTTACATGAGAGGTGTATCGAAGCTAATGTTACATGATTATCGAGGTGCAATCCGTGACCTTGACAAGGCTATATCTAATGACCGTTATAATTTGAGTATTAGTACGAGCTTTCCTAATGGGAGCCAATATTACTATAGGGGGGTAGCAAAAATTAAAACGGGTGACAATAACGGAGGCTGTGCCGATTTAAGTACGGCAGGTGAACTCGGTGACAGCCAGGCTTACGAAATTATCGCCAAGCATTGCAATTAACCATTTTTTCAAACGCTAAAGTTTCCATCTTCTGCCGCACCCTCATTCTTTGGGGCTATATTCGAGTATCAAAACGAACCTGAAATGGCACTCACTGTAATTCACCGCACACTTGTAAAAGACAAATTCTGTATCATCAACGGTGAAAGGAAATGTATCACGATCAGATTCTCTACAGGCAAGGGCGGAGTTCCGGCATGGACTGATAATTTTGAATTCTCGTACACGTACGACACAACGGAGGAAGCTCAGGTGGCGGCGGCTGGTGCGCTTGTGAATTCAGGTTTTATGAAAGAAGACGAGTACGTGATAGTACCGTCTGTGAAGTCAAGTAACTAACACTATTTTTGCTATTGCTTTTCCAAAGTGTGAAAAGGACATGAAAGATCAGGCCCGTTCTTTTTTGCCTCGTATTAGGACAAGAAATTTTTGACTAGATGTATTATTTTAATTATTTTAGAGAAACTATAATAATATAAATATGACTTGTGATTGGTGTGGAGAAAAAATTCAATCAGGGAAAGCTATCATTGTAGGCAAAACTTTTAGCTTTCTCCATTTTTGCAGCAATAAATGTAAATACCTTTATTTCAAGAATAAAAAGGAATGATTAGTTAAGGTGCTTTTTTATTTCTTCTAAGTAAGTATACATTTCAGGTGAAGTGTCAGTCTTTATCTGGAATAATCGTTCAATAACTGGCCACCATCTTTTTGTTTCTATTTTTCTTGTTTCATGGTCAGGAATGTTGGTAATTTTTCTTAATACTGGGAAAATAAAATCGTTAATTTCTTGATCAAAATTTAGTCCCATTTTTATTTATTAAGTATAATTATCATAGTTAAACTGATATGGTAAATATATATATTGATTGTTTATTTTCCAATTTCTTAAACAATTAACTCAAAGAACGCATATCACTTTGAAGTTTTTATCTGGGACCGTTTTGTCTCGTTTTAAAGACCTGAAACCTGTCTTCCAGGCGTTAGCCCGTCCGAAAAAGCTGGCAATCCAGGTATCTTGTATCGCTTCCGAGTTCAGGTTTGGACTTGGTACTTTATATTATGCGCACATGATAATATTTGAAATGAGAGGAAGTTTCGTGATTCGAAGGCCTGACTTTTTTAAAATTGAAATTCCAATTATTGTATAATTAGAATTATTACTCACCCATTAACTTAACCGCGGGCGCAGCGAGGAACGAGCGGAGAACGGGCAGGGCGGAAATAAATAGCAGCTGAGTATCGTTCCAAAATTTTAACCACGCAATCAAAAATTCCAGATATTCGCCCATTCAATTTCTATCCTATGTCTGATCAGATCAATTCGAGTAAGGCGCCGGAGCCGGTGGGTTTGTATCCGCACGCGAGACGTGTGGGGAATCTTTTGTTTTTGAGTGGTGTGGGACCGCGGGAAAGAGGGACGAAGAAAATTCCGGGTGTGGAGCTGGATGAAAAAGGGAATATCGTGTCCTACGATATCGAAAAGCAGTGCCGGTCGGTGTTTCAGAATGTGAAGTATATCCTGGAGGATGCGGGATCGGGTTGGGAGAAGATTGTGGATGTGACGGTGTATCTGACGAATATGAAGGATGATTTTCCGGTTTATAATCGGCTTTGGGCGGAGTATTTTAAGGAGAACCCGCCGTGCAGGACGACTTTGGAAATCAATTGTTTGCCGACGCCGATTGGCATTGAGCTCAAGGTTATTGCTACTATCTGAGTGAAGATTTCGCGCAAAGGCGCAAAGGGCGCAAAGATTTGGGTGCTTAGTGGTTGGTGCTTAGAAGGGGATGTTTTAATTTCTTGGTTTCAGGATTTTATTATAGTTTTTCAGGATGATGGTTATCCTTATTTTCCAATTAAATATATTGAAAATCAATTATTTGCTTTATAATTTCGGCGTAAGAATTTCGCGCAAAGACGCAGAGGGCGCAAAGGACGCAGATGAATGGCTTTGCGGTCTTTGCGCCTTTGCGCGAAATCTAAAAACCTGAAAAACAGTATTTTTTGAGCTTCAGGGGTGCTTTTTTACAGGCTTTATTTTCCTTATTTTTGCGGGCCTTAAAATGGGTGGGGAGGGATTGGTGTTTTTTTAGGATTTTGAGGTTTAAGAAATAAATGAAAGGACTGTATGTCATTGAAATACAGGGAATTTAAGCAGCTTGACCTGCCTTCTGTTTCCGGGGAAATCCTGGAGAAATGGGAGCGGGAACAGACATTTCAGGAAAGTGTGAACAGCCGGGCGGGCCGTCACTCATTTACTTTTTATGAAGGGCCCCCGTCGGCGAACGGACTTCCCGGCATTCACCATGTCATGGCCAGGGCGATTAAGGATATTTTTTGCCGCTACAAAACACTCAAGGGTTTCCAGGTGAAACGCAAAGGTGGCTGGGATACGCATGGTTTGCCTATCGAACTCAGCGTAGAAAAAACGCTGGGCATCCGCAAAGACGATATCGGCAAAACAATTTCCATCGAAGATTACAACAAAGCCTGCCGCAAGGAGGTGATGAAATACAAAGATGTGTGGGACGATCTCACACGCAAGATGGGTTATTGGGTAGATCTTGATCATCCGTATATCACTTTCACCAATGATTACATCGAAACTTGCTGGTATCTCCTGAAAGAACTTTACAAAAAAGATCTGCTCTACAAAGGTTACACCATTCAACCTTATTCTCCTGCAGCGGGAACGGGATTAAGTTCGCATGAGTTGAATCAACCGGGGACGTATAAGATGGTGAAGGATACGACAGCGGTTGTTCAATTTAGAATTCAGAATTCTGAATTAGGAATTGAAGGACCTCTTTATTTTCTGGCATGGACGACGACACCGTGGACGCTTCCTTCCAATACTGCGCTGGCAGTGGGAGCGAAGATTACGTATGTTTTGGTGCAGACGTATAATCCGTATTCGCATCAGCTCGTGAATGTGATTCTGGCAAAGGATCTTCTGGGTCGTTATTTCCCGGAGAAGAATGCGGAATTGAAAATGGAAGATTACAAAACGGGCGATAAAGCGATTCCGTTTCGTGTGCTGAAAGAATTTACGGGAAAAGATTTTGAAGGTGTTCGCTACGAACAACTGCTTCCCTACGCGCAGCCTGCGGATGGCGATGCTTTCCGTGTGGTGCTGGGAGATTTTGTAACTACAGAAGACGGAACAGGTATCGTTCACATCGCGCCGAGTTTTGGTGCCGATGACTTTCGTGTCGCGAAACAAAATGGAATCGGTTCCCTGACACTGGTCGACAAGCAGGGAAAATTTACTTCCGAACTTGGTGAATTCGCGGGCGAGTATGTAAAAGAACAATACCTCACCGACGAAGAAAAAGAAACAGAACGCAAAAAACAGGGCGGTGAAAAATATTTATCGGTTGATGAACGTCTTGTTATCAAACTGAAGAAAGAAGGAAAAGCATTTAAAGCGGAGAAATACGAACACACGTATCCGCATTGCTGGAGAACTGACAAACCGGTTTTGTATTATCCGCTTGATTCCTGGTTCATTCGCACCACGGCGAAAAAAGATCGCCTGGTTGAACTGAACAAAACGATCAACTGGAAACCGGAAAGTACCGGTACCGGTAGATTCGGTAACTGGCTTGAAAACCTGGTCGACTGGAACCTGAGCCGTTCGCGCTATTGGGGAATTCCCTTGCCGATCTGGAGATCGGAAGAGGGCAGCGAAGAAATTTGTGTGGGCTCCGTTCAGGAATTGCACGATGAAATCGAAAAGGCCATCAAAGCCGGTTTGATGAAATCGAATCCCTACAAAGAAATTCAGCAATCTACATTCAACATTCATCAATCAAAATTTGATCTCCATCGTCCTTATGTCGATGATGTGATTCTTGTTTCCGCTTCCGGAAAACCAATGAAGCGCGAACTGGATTTGATCGATGTGTGGTTTGACAGTGGCGCGATGCCATACGCGCAGTGGCATTTCATGGGAGATTTTAGTTCTCTTCCGTTTAGGGGGACGAGGGACGAGGGACGGGGGACGGAGCAAAGTAATAATTCTGCCTTCCCTGCAGATTTTATTGCGGAAGGTGTGGACCAGACACGCGGATGGTTTTTCACCTTGCATGCGATTGCTGTGCTTGCATTTGATTCGATCGCTTTCAAAAATGTAGTGAGCAACGGATTGGTGCTGGACAAGAATGGAAATAAAATGTCCAAACGTCT